>JAJXYA010000221.1 GCA_021780795.1 Bacillota bacterium
TTCTCAATTGTTATCCCCTTTGTATTCCTCTGGGGCAGAAAACAATTATTAATTGTTTTCCCTCACTTATATAAGAACTTAGGGGCTTTCCTTCTGAGATATTCTTAAAGCACAAAAGGGCCACATTTTAAATATGCCCTCTTGTACTTAAATTATAATTATTTTGTTGGTTCGCCTTTTTCTATAGGGTTTGCTGGATTTCCAGTGTTTCCACTCCATTCATTCCAACCACCATCATAAAGGGAGATATTCTTGAGTCCCATAACATCAGCATAAGTTAAAGCTTGAGCTGCTCTCCATCCTGTTCCACAGAAGAAAGATAATCTTTGTTCTGGAGTAATACCCCATTCTTTCCACATAACAAGTATTTCGTCGCTATTACGCATTGTGCTGTCTATGTTTGTGTAGTCACTTAAACTACTATTATCTTTACCTGCATGACCCCAAACTGAACCTGCTGGGCGTCCCATTGGTTTTATGTAATCATATCCAGAGGTCTTACCAATGTGCTCATCCCAAGTTCTTATATCAACCAATTTACTTCCAGCTTTGTCAGCTATTATTTCCTTAGCTTGTGGTAAATCAACAATATATCCTTTATTCACAGGAACCGTTGCACCAAAGGAAGCTACAGGTGATTTCTTATTTGATGTTTTTTCTAATTCATATCCTGCAGTTGACCATTTTGCAAGTCCACCGTTTAATACTCTAACATCTTTAACACCCATATACTTTAATATTGCAGCCACTCTGAAAGAAGGCATTGAGTCTGTTCCGTATAATACCACAGTAGTATCAGTTGTTATTCCATTTTTCTCTGCAAATTTTTGTAATTTTGCATCAGAAAGACGATTCCATAATGGCCCTTCTTCTACTTCATCTGTATTTATATGAACTGCACCTTTTATATGTCCAACTTTTAAATAATCTGGTGAATCTTTTTCTTCTCCCCAGCTTGCTTCAAATACTTTAAATTCTTTACCAGTATATGTTTCTGGATTTTTGCCATCTACTAAATCCTTAACCCATGAAGCTGAAACTAACATTTTATAGTTTGCATAAGCAGTCATAGGAAGACTTTCGTCATTAGCCCATTCTTTAACATCATATACATATAGGTTCTTAAAACCCTTTTGTGCTAAATAGTTTGCAACTTCATTTGAGTCTTTTCCATTTGCATCATAAAGCACTATATTCTTTTCGATAGTTATTCCCTTTGTTTTTAAATCAGCATCTAAGCGTGTAGTCTTATCTTTATCCGTAACTTTTAACCAAGCTGCTGAAAAATCTGTTGCTCCTTTTATATGGCCACTTCTTTTTACTCCATCAAGCTTCCATCCATTAAAAGCATCATTTTCTCTTGTATCTACTACTACCCAGTCACTTTTTCCTAATTTATCTTTTAAATCTTCTGTGCTCATTATTTTAATTCCTGATGCAGTCGTCTTTGGTGCATCATTTTTTGCACTTTTATTACTTGAACATCCAATAAAAGACACTGTAGTAAGAATAGTAATAAGCGCAGTTATCGCAATTTTAGTTATTTTTTTCACAGTAATCACTCCTTCTCCAGGAAAAAGTCTATCATATAATACCAAAACTAGCAATCGATATTCCCTATACATACGACCTCAACTATTGGAATACCCAATAACGCAGTGTTATAACTACTGTAATGTTCCCTTATAAATATCGTATTATAGTTAAGCGTGCTAATAGCACTTGAGTACCACCTTATTATTTTCATGAAATCATTTATTAATGACCTCTGAAATTCTCTTTTTTAAAGCATAGGATATTACAAGAAGTCCAACTAAAAGAGCTATAGACACATAGAAACTAGACGATGCAGTCTGAGCTGCTTTATCTCCAATGTTTATAAAAACAAATATACCAGGTATCGTCCCTAAAATCGTAGCTAAAGCAAAGTCTTTAAACTTTACCCCTGAGAAACCTGCCGCATAACTAATAACATCAAAGGGGAAAAGAGGAATAAGTCTAAGTGTAAATACTAAGGCAAAGCCCTTATTTTTAATAGCATTTTCTAAGTTTGATATGTCTTTTTTAATGAATTTATTGAAAACCTTATGACCTAAGGTTCTGGCTAAGAAAAAAGATAATGTACCGCCAAAGCTGGCGCCAATCATTGTGTAAATAAATCCACCCACCATTCCAAAACACATTCCTCCAGCAATGGCAAGAACTGAATCTGGAAAAAGTGTAAGAGGTACAAAAGTAAATAAAATTATATAGATTACAGGTGAGAACACTCCATAAGATTCAACAAAAGCTTTTACATTTTCAGGGGTACACTGACGTAGCGTTTTCATATTGCAAAGGGCATACATAACGATTGTAATTATTATTAAAAAAGGCATTACCTTTAAAATATTTATCATCTTTTTACTCATAAAAACCTCCTTGTAGCACTCCTAAGAGGCTAATAATTATATATATAAATACACCGAACTTTTTAAGTCTATACTAAGACGTTCATTATATCAAGAGTTAACTTGGTTTAATGGCTTTTTAAAAATAGATGTTTGTTATATAATCATTGATGACGTCCTATATTTAAAGGAGGAAACCTAATGAAACAATTTAAAAAATCAACTTACATAAAGATCATTATACTGATAGCCTTTGCTTGTTTATTTTTTACTCAACCTATAAAAGAAATGATTTCTGTACTAAGTATGATAGATGTTGAGTCTATAAAAAAATATATTTTATCCTTTGGACCTTTGGCTCCTGTTATATCGTTCATCCTAATGATACTTCAATCCGTTGTGGCACCATTGCCTGCTTTTATAATAACCTTTGCTAACGCCGGATTATTTGGCTGGGTGAATGGAGCCCTATTATCTTGGAGCAGTGCTATGGCGGGAGCCGTATTATGCTTTTTCATAGCAAGACTACTGGGTAGAGATGTAGTAGAGAAATTAACAAGCAAATTTGCCTTGAAAAGTATTGATGACTTTTTCGAAAAGCATGGTAAATACGCAATACTAATTGCTAGATTACTTCCTTTCATTTCTTTTGATATTGTAAGCTATGCGGCAGGACTAACATCAATGAGCTTTTGGTCTTTCTTTATAGCTACTGCTATTGGACAACTTCCTGCTACAGTTATTTACTCTTATGTTGGGGGTATGCTAGCTGGTGGAGCAAAAATGATGGTTTTTGGACTTTTAACTTTATTTGCTGTAAGTGTATTAATGTTATTACTTAAAAAAATATACAATGGGAAAAGTACAAAATAAAAATAAGAAGCTATGTCCTTTACTTAAGGCATAGCTCCTTTATTGACTTAACTCATCTACACTCTCCAAATTTTTTTCCATTTTTATTCAATATTACCATTTTTCATAGTAATGATTCTATCAGATAAAAGATATGCTTCATTCTTATCATGAGTAACAAATACAATAGTTAAACCACTATTTTGATGTAATTCTTTTATTAATTGTCCCATTTCAAGCCTCAACTCTTCATTTAAGGAACTAAAGGGCTCATCCATAAATAGTACTTTAGGGTTTGAAACAAGAGCCCTTGCAATAGCTGCCCTTTGACATTGCCCCCCACTAAGCTCCGAGGGGTACCTTTTTTCAAGTCCTTTAAGCTTAAGCTTATCAAGCATAACCAATGCTAAAGCTATTCTCTGTGCCTTATTTATCTTCTGCATTTTAAGACCAAAACATATATTGTCCATTAAAGACATATTAGGAAATAATAAAGGTTGCTGTGTTACCATAGCATAGTTTTTCTTCTCAACAGGCATTTCAGTAATATCCTTGCCATCCTCTAAAATCATCCCTTTATCAGGTTTTATAAGGCCAACCATAAGCTTTAAAAGTGTTGTTTTCCCACAACCAGATGGACCTAGCACCGAAACAAATTCTCCACTATTAATTGTTAGATTTATATGCTCTATAGCAAAAACATCTTCGCCTTGGATTTTTTTATCCACATGAAAAGTTTTTTTTATATCTATCAGCTCTAGTTTAGGCATTGGTTGCCTCCTTCCTTATAGTATTTTAAAATATTTCTTTTTATAATAATTTCTTAAGACAAAATCTAAGAGCAAAATATTAATTAAAGCTATTAAAGAAAAAACTAAGCTGTAAACTGACCCAATGGCTTTATCTCCGCCATTTATAAAGGGGATCATTATAATAGATAAGGTAACAACTTTTCCTCCTCCAACTAAAAGAGTTAGAAGATACTGACTTGCTGATATTAAAAAGGTAAGGCTTGCACCTGCCAAGATTGAAGGCAACAAATGAGGTAAAAGGATGTAATAAAATCTTTTTATTGCCGTAGCACCTAATAGCGCCGCTTGCTGCTCAAGGGCTACATCCAAAGTGTTAAATGAAACCATCATTGCCTTCACCATATAAGGCAGTGTTGGTAGTATATGTGCTAAAACAACTCCAAATATAGACTCGGTTAAACCAAGTTTAATAAACACAGTATACATTCCCATGATTGCCGTAAATGGCGGTATAATTATAGGTGCAAATAAAATTATTTTCATTATTGCCTTACCCTTGAATTCGTATCTCTCTAGGGCAAGTGAAGCTGGAATGGCTAATATTAAATCTAATATTATTACAGATACGCCTATAATCAGGGTATTTAATATAGCCTCATAGGTATTGGAATTTCCATAAAACACGTATTTAATAGCTCTCATTGTAAAATGTTTTGGAAAGGCATCTGGCCATCTGAAGTTAAAGGATATACTTGTAAAAATCAGTGGGATGAACGGAATTATAACTAAAACTGCAAATACTAAAGCGACAATGAAAAGCTTTATATGTTTTATTCTACTCAATTTTTATCACCATCTCATTTCTTTCTTTATATCCCACTTCTTTATTGTTTTGTATGCACAAATACCAAGAACAGCGGTAATAGTAACTAGTATAAAATTTGCTGCAAGAGCCAGCGGCCTTGCTGATAATTCTCCATTGAAGTAAATATCATAAGCAAATACAGATATAAACTTTGGATAGGTAACACCAAGTAAATATGGCACTTCAAAATCTGAGAAGGTGAAAGCGAAAACTATAAGCATTGAAGAAATCCATGTGGGCATTAGTAATGGTAATACTACTTCTTTAAAAAAATCTATTCTGGTACCACCAAAAACCCTTGCTATTTCAAGCCAAGAATCTTCTACTCTTTGAACAACAGGTATTAACATAAGTATAATAAAGGGTGTTTCCTTCCAAATATATGTAATGATTATGCCAAAGCTGTTTATGTCATTTATTATTGAAGGAAATGCTTCCATGGTTTTTGTTATTCCCAGGCCATAGCTTATACTAGAAATTAAGCCACTTTTCATTAGCAAAAGACCTATAAGATATGCTGCAGTAATATGAGGTACAAGTATAGGAATTTGAAAAATTCTTCTAAATAGTTTTGAAAATCTATTTTCTTCTATCACAAACAATATATTAATTAACACCATAGAAATAATCCCTGAAATTATGGTTGAAATAGTAGCTACCTTAAAAGTAAGCTGCAAGGATTTAAAAAAATCAGTAGAAGAAAGAAGCTCTTTGTAGGCATTTACCGTAAAGTGAGAATTTCCACTTATGCTGCTAAGTCCTAGGCTTTGTATAAAACCTAGGATGAGGCCACCAAAAAATAAAATTGTTATTATCAATATAGCTGGTGCAATTAGGATATAAGGTTTAATTTTTTGATACATATTCTTTCCACCATTTTTCTAGAAAATT
>JAJXYA010000036.1 GCA_021780795.1 Bacillota bacterium
CAAAAAATAGGATTTTATTTATCTGATTTAAACAGTTGAATAAAATCCTATTTTTATTTATCTGAAGCACTGAAAAAGCATAGCTTTTTCAGTGGCCTCACATTAAATCCATCTTTTTCAAGATAAGATTTTAATATCTGATTTAAATTTTCTTCATCTTCAACTAAGTAAATATTATAATTCATCTCAACACCACCTTTATAGACTAAATTAAATTCCTACATATTCTATAATTAATTCCACAGTTCATACTCTAAAGTCTGTTTTGTTTTTCTAATAAAGTATTCTAAAGCACAATATCAAATCAATGGTTCTTTATGTATAACTTTCTTCCTCTATTATAACATTACCACTTAATTCTATCCCATTAGTTATTTAATGTTATTATTAGAAATTCTGACGTCCTATATTAACTTTTTTATTGTATTATTACTATAGTTCTATATTAGACTTATAATTTAAAAATAGATATAAGATTCACTATGCTTAAGCGTATATCTATCCTAGAAATAAGGGGTATGCTTTTATGGAATGTTGCATCAGAGAATTTTGCTGGTTATGCTTGTTAGACCATAAGTTGTTCCAAAGGTGCTTGTTCAAAGCGTGCTTTGAGGCAAGCACTTTGGGCACAACTTGTGGGCTTAGAAGCATCCAGTAAAATTCTCAGCAACTGGAATAAACGCATACCCCTTATTTCGGTTAGTTCACGCATCTATATAAATTTTAGGAATTGCTTATATTGACTTGGTCTCCATCATTTAAAAAACTCTGTCCTTCTATAATAACATTATCCCCAAGTTCTACGCCGCTAGTTATTTCGGTATACTTTCCATCCGAAATTCCAACACTTACTGATATTTTTTTCACCTTATCCTCAACTACTTCATATACATATTGAACTCCATTGTTCACAACTATTGCATTACTCGGAAGTGCAGGTATATTATCTTTTTTATCATTTGTAAGCAATATTTTTACTACAATTCCTGATTTTAAAGAAGAATCATCATTCGCCAGCTTCACTTTTACATTATATAATTGAGTTTTAGAATCAGCTGTTGGACTTATATTATCTATAACTCCTTCAAAATTCTTATCTTCAAGAGAATTAACTTTTACTTCCACTTTCTCTCCTACTGCTATACCAGATAAATCCTTATCACTTATGTTTATTTCACCAATAAAACTGCTGTTATCTGCTATAGTAATTACACTTTTTGAACTTGATACTATTTCTCCTGCATCAGCATCTCTTTCAGAAACAACTCCATCAATAGGTGATTTAACTACAGCATTGTCTAATTGAGCCTGTGCTAAATCTACTGCCCCCTGTGCCTGTTCCACCTGAGATTCAGCGACAGCTGCCGTCTGACTTCCAATTTTATTATTTAAAAGATTTAAGTTCTCATTAGCAGAGTTAAGCTGTGTCTCGGCTGAATTAAGTTTAGATTGTGCGTCATCTAAATCTTGCTTGGTAGAAGCTTCTGCCTCATATAGTATTTTTACCTTATCAAATGCACTTTTAGCATCATTATATGTATTTTGTGCTAAACTTTGATTTGACTTAGCCTGAATTAATTGCTGCTTAAATTCAGAATCACTTATGAGTGTTAAATTAGCTTGTGCTGAACTTAAAGCACCCTGCGCCTGCTTATATTGCGCCTGTAATTCAGATGAATCTAATGTAAATAATACATCCCCTTTTTTAACTTGTTGTCCTACTTCAACATTCATAGTTGCAATTTTACCAAATATTTTTGGAGCAACTGTTACCTCACTATTCGCTTTTAATGTGCTTCCATATTCTGTGTAATTTTCAATAGAAGCTGTACTAACAGCAACAGTTTTAACATTCTTAGCATCATTTGTATTACTAGCACTTTTACCGCATCCTGCAAGAAGCATTGACGATGCTAAGATAATACTTGCCAATATTGTATATTTTCTAAGTTTAATACTTTTCATAATTTGTCTCCTTTCACTTTAAATATCACATGCTGCAGCTATTTTATCCTAGCTGAGTTATACATCTATAATTCATTTGCTGCACCTTTTTTACTATTTCTTCTCTCTAAAATTTTCTTTTTCATATCATCAATCAGTGTATACACAACTGGAATAAGCACTGGAGATAATATTGTAGAGGTAATCATGCCCCCAATAAGTGCTATAGACATTCCTGATCTATATTCACTTCCTTGACCCATGGCCAATGCCGTTGGAATCATACCAACAATCATAGTTATTGTAGTCATCATGATTGGTCTAAGTCTTGTATTTCCAGATTCTATAAGAGCTTCTCTTAAAGACATTCCTTTCTTCATTAATGTATTAGTATAATCGATAATTAGAGTTCCATTTTTAGACGCAAGTCCATCAAGCATTATTAGTCCAATCATTGTTACGATATTTAAAGTATTTCTAGTAATGACCAAGGCTATTAATGCTCCTATTATTCCACATGGAAGTGATAACATCCTTAAAAAAGGTGTAAGCCAAGATTCATATAGAACAACCAATATCATATATATAAGTACTATAGACACAGCCAAAGCTTCAATTAGAGATTTAAAAGAAGTATCCATATTTTGCTGGTCCCCTCCATAAGTCACTTCATAACCTGTAGGCATATCATCATTTTCAATAGCTTTTTTAATATCTGTATTTACACTTCCTACTGTTCTACCTTGTACATTTGCATATATAGTCACCATTTCATCTCTATTCATTCTTAATTGCTCCTGTGGACTATCACCTAAAGACACATTTGCAACTTGATCTAATGGTACTTGTATTCCAGATGAATTAGCTATCATTATTGAAGACACCTGATCTTTAGTTTTAACTTGTCCATCTTCAAATTTAACAACCATATCATATTCATCACCATCTTTTCTATATACGCCGGCATCTGTGCCTTGATTAGATGCTGCCTTAAGAGCACTTGCAATCTCTGATGGCTTAATTCCAAATTGTGTAGCTGCTGTTCTATCAACTTCAACATCAATTTCATTTTCGTTAGCTTTCATGCTATTACTAACATCTGTTGTTCCTGGAATAGCTTTTACCATGCTCTCTGTTTTATCACTTAGATCTTTTAAAACTTCTGCATTAGGTCCAATTATATTTATAGCAATAGGTTTTGCTCCATCTCCATTACCTTGTGAAAGTCCATTACTTTCATTTGCAGAAATGAAAGCTCCAGTCAAACTCTTGCTCCATTCCCGTAGTTCCTGAGCAACTTCACTTTGACTTTTCTTTCTTTTACTCTTTTCTATTAAATCAACGTTAATCGTTGCTGAAGATTCATTATCACTCCCAATTACAGTAAAATATTCACTTACTTCTGGTACATTTTTTAAATGTTCTTCTAATTCTTTTACTTTTTCATCTGTATCCGTTATATCCGAACCAGGACTTAAATCAACATTAATTGTAAATTTACCTTGATCTGTTATTGGCAGAAATTCTGTCTTAATGGCTTTAAACGGAATAAGTAATATACTAAGTATGAACATTACCATGACAATACTTACAATTTTCCATCTATGATCTAGTGACCAAAGCAAAAACCTTTTATATTCTTCATTTGCTTTATCAAATAACTTTGTCATAAATCCTTTTTTAGCTTCAACTTTATGATCATTGCTATCTATATCATCTTTTTCTTCCTTAAGTAATCTCGAAGCTAACATTGGAGTTAGAGTGAAAGAAACAATAAGTGAAAATATTGTTGCAAATATTACTGTAAGTCCAAACTGCCTGAAAAACTGTCCAATCATTCCAGACATAAAAGCGACTGGCCCAAAGACTACTATGTCACATAAGGTTATTGATATAGCTGCCATTCCTATTTCATCACGTCCATCTATAGCTGCTCTTATAAGTCCCTTCCCCTGCCTCAGATGCCTTTGAATATTTTCAAGTACAACTATAGAGTCATCTACCAATATTCCTATTGATAAAGATAAAGCTAGAAGTGATAAAATATTAAGTGTAAAATTACAAACATACATCATAAAAAATGTAGCAACAAGCGATGTAGGTATTGCAACAAGAACTATTAATGAAGATTTTATACGCTTTAGAAATAGAAACATTATAATACTTGTTGTGATTATACCTTCAATAAGACTTATTTTAACTTCTGATAAAGATTCATTAATAAATGTAGAAGAATCGTCTGCTATACTAACATTAATTCCACTTGGTAAAGTCTTTTCTATACTTTTCAGCTTTTCTTTAACATCCTTTGTTGTTTCAACTATATTTGCATCACTTTGCTTTTTAACGAATATACCTATGGAACTTCCTCCATTTAATCTTACTAGTTCACTTCCATCTGGATAATCCAGCTTTATATCTGCAATATCCTTAAGTCTTATAGTTCCTCCATTTGTCATAGGTATTTGAATATTTTCTATATCTTCTATATTTTTAAACTCACCAAGAACCCTCATAGTTTCTTTAGAATTTTCCTGCTTAAGCTGACCTGCTGAAATATTTACATTTTCACTTTTCAGCTTGCTTACGATAGTATTAATACTTATGCCATATTGTTCCATAGAAGTTTTATCAACATCAATCATTAATTCCTTTTGAACTGCTCCTTCTAAAGTTACCTCACCAACTCCACTGATCTTTTCTAAAGATTTTTGAATATCATCTGCGGCGTTATAAAGTTCGCCATAAGGCAATGAACTTGAAACTGAAATCATCATAACTGGAGCTGCATTTTTATCTGCCTTTTTTATAACAGGTTTTGAAGCGCCTTCTGGAAGTTTATTTGAAACATCTCCTAATGCCTGTTGAACATCCATAAATGCCGAGTTCATATCCGTATCCATGGTAAATTTAATTATGGTATAACCATAACCTTCCACTGATCCAGACTTTAAGGTATCAATACCGCTTATGCCAGATACCGCATCTTCTATTGGTTTTGTAACATTTTCTTCTATTTCTTTGGTACCTGCTCCACTATATGTAGTAGTTATGGTTATAACAGGAGCATCAATTGCTGGGAATAAATCTGCTCCTAAATTTGCATATCCGAATATTCCTAGTCCCATAATCAAAGCAACCACTATAATTATGCTTAAAGGCTTTTTTACTGCTAATTCAGTAATTTTCATTTCCTCTCCTCCTAATCAAATAAAATAATTAGATATACTAATTTCACTAAGAAACTTCATTTCTTTAAGCTTGTTTTCATTTTAATCAATATTTATGTAAGAATTATCATAGAATTATGTGAAATTGTGTGATAAAAAATAACCCATGGGCTGCTGCAAATATTACAATTCTAATTCCAGTAGATTATTAAAAGATAAGAAGGTGCTATGTATTAGTATCCTCAACTAATACATAGCACCTTCTTTATAGTATTTTTTATATTAAACATCCACCATTTGTTTCTATTACTTTTTTATACCAATAAAAAGATTTTTTTCTTTTTCTCTCTAAAGTTCCAGTTCCATCATCTTGTTTATCTACATATATAAATCCATATCTTTTACTCATCTCTCCAGTGGATGCTGAAACTAAATCGATACATCCCCAAGATGTATATCCTAATAGTTCAACTCCATCTTCCATGGCTTCTTTCATTTCCATGATATGCTGTCTAAGATAATCAATTCTATAATCATCATTTATTGAGCCATTCTCTTCTACTGTATCTTTAGCACCTAGTCCATTTTCTACTATAAATAAAGGTTTTTCA
>JAJXYA010000406.1 GCA_021780795.1 Bacillota bacterium
AACAAAGGTTTTATTTAACAAATCGTCAACTTTTAAGCTTTCGGATTTTGCTAAAGGATTTTTTTCTGAAAATACCAAAACAAGTTCATCCTGATATATTTTTTTGTATGTAATATTTGGATTTTGAGAACCGGTAGTACAAATTATGCCTGCATCTAATTCATGATTTAAAATCATTTGAATTATGCTTTTAGAAGGGCATGAAGTTACTGATATGTTAAGCTTTGGACATTCTATTTTCATAGTTTTCAAAACAGTTGGCATTAAATATGAAGAAGGCACATAGCTTGCTCCAATTTTAAAGGTTCCTCTTTGAAGGGAATTAAACTCTCCAATGGCCCTTTCTGCCTCATCATTTAGTTTCAAAATCTTACTTGCGTAATGGAGTAGAACCTCACCAGGTTCAGTTAAAACGGTATAGCCACCATGGATTTCAAAAAGAGATATGCCAAGAGATTTTTCAAGACTTTTCATATGAAAAGTGACAGTAGGTTGCTTTATTCCAAGTTTTTCAGCTACAACGGTTACTTTGTTGAATTTTGAAATAAGAACTAAGATTTCAAGTTTAATAAGATTCATATTGATCCTCCAGTATAAATTTATATAAACTCATTATAGAGAAAATCTATATAAATTAATAGATTATAAGATTTTATTTAATGCTATCTTTACATAAATTAAACATTTAGGTAAACAGATACATGTAAAATGTAAAATATGAGGTGATAAAACAATGGATGTAGTTATGAATGACATAAAAAAGCTTTATGGAAATTTAAAAGTTTTAGATCATATAAGCATAACCTTTAAAGATAAAGACTTTACAACTTTACTTGGACCTTCGGGTTGTGGAAAAACAACTTTGCTTAGAATAATAGCTGGTCTTGAAACTCCAGATGATGGAGAAATACATTTTGGAGATAAGGTTATATACTCTAAGGAAAAGAAATTAAATATCCCAACGAATAAGAGAGAGCTTGGAATGGTTTTTCAAGATTTTGCTCTGTGGCCTCATTTAACTGTTTTTGAAAATGTTGCATTTCCACTAAAAGCAACTGGGAAAAAAGGCAATATAAATGAAAGGGTAAATTCAGCATTAAAAACTGTAAAGCTTGATGGCTTCCCAAATAGGTTTCCCAATCAGCTTTCAGGTGGACAACAGCAAAGGGTTGCATTTGCTAGAGCGATTATAAATAATCCGAAAATCATTTTGTTCGATGAACCATTAAGTGCTTTGGATGCTAACTTAAGAGATGAGATGCGATATGAATTAGTTAATCTTGTGAAAAATATAGGAATAACTGTAGTGTATGTAACTCATGATCAAGTAGAAGCAATGTCCATGTCAGACAAGGTGATAGTAATAAATAATGGAACAGTTCTTCAAAATGACTCTCCAGAGAAGGTATATAATGGACCAAATAACAAATTTGTGGCGCAATTTGTTGGAAAATCTAATGAAATTAATAGTGGCATTATAAGACCAGAAAAAATAAGTTTCACAAAACAGGATAATAGTATTGAGTACGAAGGAAGTATAGAAAACGTTTGTTATATGGGAAGCTTTTATGAGTTGACTGTTAAAGTTTCTGAGAGAGGTTTTTGGAAGGTTTATGCAAATGAAAGAAAAGTGATAGGTGAAAAAATAAAATTATATATAAAAAATTCAGATATTCATATTTTAGGAGGTAGCTTAAATGCTTAAATTAAACAAGAGAATTATTTGTTCATTAATGTCAGTTTGTATTGTTGGAGGAATTTTAGCAGGGTGTAGTAATGGAACTGCTGCAAGTAAAGATAGCAGCAATTCAAAGGTACTTGTTGTTTATAGTGCTGGACCAGACAATTTAATTAAAAACATAACTAATGGCTTTGAGAAAAAAACTGGTATAAAGGTAAAAGTATTTAGCAGTACTACTGGTAAAATACTTAGTAGAATTAAGGCGGAGAAAGCAAAACCACAAGCGGATGTAGCTATTTTAGCATCACTTTCCTCTGCAATTGGACTTAAAAAGGATGGTATGACTGAAGCTTATGCTAATGCACAAAATGCTGATAAGCTATTTAGTGGTTGGAAGGATAAAGACAACAATTATTTTTCCTACAGTGGATCGGCTCTTGCCATAATATACAATACAAAGTCTGTTAAAAATCCACCGAAGGATTGGTCGGATTTAACTGCACCACAATATAAAAATCAAATCAACGTATCTGACCCAAGTCAATCAGGATCATGTCTAGATTTTGTAAGTGGCTATGTAAATGTTAATGGGGAAAAAGGATGGGATTATTTCAAAGATGTAAAAGCTAATGGTGCTCAAATGGTTGGAGCTAATAATGAGGCTTTAAATCCTGTAATTACTGGAGAGAAAAGCATTGTTTTAGCTGGAGTTGACTACTTAACCTATGCTGCAAAGGCAAAAGGAGAGCCTGTAGATTTGGTTTATCCATCTAGTGGTACTGTAATTAGTCCTAGACCAGCATTGATACTTAAAGGTGCAAAAGACGAAGAAAATGCAGAAAAGTTTATTGACTACTTGCTTTCCGATGATGCACAGAAAATGGTTGCTGATGCTTATTTGCTTCCTGGTAGAAAAGATATAAAGGTAGAAGGTAAGGTTAATGGTAATGATATTAAAGCTTTAAAGGTAGATTGGAATTGGATGGCAACTAATGGAAAAGATATAAGTACTAAATTTGACAACATGTTTAAATAGGTTGGTGTTAAAATTGGGTTTTATTCGTAGTATAAATAAAAGAAATATAATTACAGTAATTGCTTTAGTATTGTTGTTATTTCTAATTGTTATACCTTTATTATTGATATGTACATATAATTTATATAATAGTGGTTCATTTGATTTAAGTTTTGTTTTAAGCGGGGAGACAGCTTCTGTATTTTTTAATACTATAAAGCTTGGATTTTGTGTAGTAATAGTTTCAAGTTTTCTAGCACTTCCGTTAGCATTTATAGTGGCAAAAACCAATATAAGCTTTAAAGGTGTTATTGAAATGCTTATTTTAATCTCTTTTATGATACCCCCATATATAGAAGCAATGGCATGGACTTTGTTTATGCAGAAGAATGGCTATCTTCAAAGCCTTCTTCCTTGCTTTTCTTTTATAACACCATATTTTTTTACTTTTGGTGGACTGGTAATTATCATGAGTCTACATGTTTTTCCTATAATGTATCTCAGCATAAAAAATTGTCTTTTGAAAATTAGTTCAAGTTTAGAAGAAGCAGCTTTTGTTCATGGTGGAAACTTTTTTTATACTATAAGGAAGGTGATATTTCCATTGATTTTTTCAAGCTATGCAGTAGGTGCACTTTTAGTATTTTTAAGAACAGCAGCAGAATTTGGAGTTCCCATTACCTTTGGAAGAAAAATAGGCTACTATGTGTTAACTAGTGAAATTTATAAATACGTTTCAAATTGGCCTATCGATTTTGGAAAGGCATCAAATTTATCACTAATGCTTGTTGTGAGCTGTCTTGTACTTTGGTATTTTCAAAATCTAATTAATTCTAATTATTCATATTCCCTTGTAGGTGGAAAAGATAAAAAGATTAATGTATATAAATTAAGTACACCACAAAAAATTATAACCCTATTATTTTTAACTACTATTTTCCTCCTTTCTATAGGAATACCGCTTTTTTCAGCGGTGGTTACTTCCATAATAAAAATAGAGGGTGTAGGAATATCCTTAAATAATTTCACATTAGATTATTATAAAGCTTTGTTTTCAGCAGATTCCGATGCCTTTAGTGCACTTATGACAACCTTTGCTATTTCTATATTAGCAAGTATAATTACTGTCATTTTGGGGACTTTTTATGGACTTTTAATCGGTCGAAAAAAGAAAGGTATATTATATAAACTGATGGATATATTTAGTTTGCTACCAAACACTGTTCCTGGAATTGTTATAGTTATTGGATTAATACTTTTTTATAATAGTCCATATATGCCTTTATCAATTTATAACACTTATGGAATGGTTATTATTACTTACGTTATTTTATTTTTACCCTATACCGTGCAATATGTATCAAGCTCTTACGGTCAAATAAATAAATCTCTTGAGGAAGCAGGTATAGTTTCTGGCAGTAACTTTTTCTATTTGCTAAGAAAGGTAATATTGCCACTAAACTCAAAAGCAATGTTAGCAGGTTTTATAATGACATTTATCGTGTCTATTAGAGAACTTGTTGCATCCCTAATGATTTTGCCACCTTCTGTTCAAAATTCTGCGTCCTATATTTACTCTCAATTTGAACAAGGTAGTGAAGCATCTGGAATGGCCATGGCTGTTGCGACAACTATAATAACAATTGCTTTGCTTGTAGCGCTGCAATTCCTAACAAATAGACAAAAGGAGAAGACAAAAGATGAGACTAGCGATTCTATCGGATATACATGGCAATAATGAAGCACTAGAAAAAGTAGTGTTAGACATTGAAAAAAACGATATAGATGGAGTGGTTTTTTTAGGAGATTTGGTAATGAAAGGACCTAATCCTATGGAAGTATATGAAAGCCTAAAAAAACTTAAACCAATATGTTGGCTAAAGGGGAATACAGACTTATGGTTATCCGATACGAGAACAGAAAATGAAAGTAGCTGCAGAGATTTAGGGGAAATAGAGCTGTATAGAAATTTTTGTTTAGAAAGAATTACTTCAAATAGTATAGATTTTATATTAAATTGTCCTGAAAAACAGTCCGTGAACATTGGAAAAATAAACATGCTATGTGTCCACGGTTCTCCAAGAAGTATTGTTGAAGTTTTAAGCCCATCCATGAATTTAGAGGAAGTATTTGAAGACTTAGAGGAAGATATAATTTTATGTGGTCATTCTCATATTCCATTTTTAAAAAAGGTGGGGAAAAAAATATTGTTTAACCCAGGAAGTGTTGGCAGTCCCTATGACGGCAATCCCAGTGCATCCTATGGAGTTATGGAAATAAAAAATGATGAAGTTTACTTTAATATTCGACGTGTTATTTATCCAATAGATAAGCTTATAAAAAGTGCTTTTGCATTAACTTTTCCCAGTTATGAAGACTATGGATATTTTATTAAAAAAGGAATTAAATATAGAAAGGACTAGGAGCATGAAAAAATTTGATGGAGATAATAGTACGGGAATTACTTATAAGAAGAGATATGCTGTTTCAAATGGTGATATAAATTCAGCTTTAAAAACAGCTGCAAAGGATGGCATTGACGGAAATTAAAATGATTATTCTGCCAAAATTGATTGGGGATATGGGAGTTAAGCCTTGAGCTTTTCATATGATAAACAAGCTAGCGATGGATTCGAAGGCCTTGAACTACCGGATGAAGAAGATGCTATAAATGAAGCTATAGACAATATGCCTGGTAAGCTAAGTAAGTGGCTATATAAAGGTTGGCTAGTTAAACTGATGAATCAAAAACCGAGATAATGTTAGGTGATTAAATATATATAAAAATAATATACCAAAGTTTTATAACAATAAATAGCAATTTCATATTTAAAATGTATCCTATAAAGTAGAAAATTTAGTTTTTACTTTATAGGATACATTTTTATTTTATATAAACAATATGCGAACATATGTTTGAAAATTAAATTTATGGGTATAATATAAAGGCAATGAGCTGATAAATTAGTTTGAAAAAATATAATCAAATGTTAAAATGGAGGTATAATATGAGTAATAAAAATAT
>JAJXYA010000459.1 GCA_021780795.1 Bacillota bacterium
AAAGGTTCCGATATATATTCTTTTTATTCTAGCTGCTGCAATAGCTGCTGCACACATTGGGCATGGTTCTAATGTAACATACATTTCACACCCTTGAAGTCTCCAATTGTTTAGATATTCTGATGCCTTTTTTATAGCCAATATTTCAGCATGTGCTGTAACATCTTTTAACTCTTCCTTAAGATTATGTGCTCTAGCTATTATTATATTATCTTTAACGATAACTGCCCCTACAGGAATTTCATTTTTCTCATAAGCCTTTTGTGCTTCCTTTAATGCTTCAGTTAAAAAATCCATTTTTTAAAACCCTTACTTTATATTTTTTTATTTTATATTATAATATAAAATTAATATTTTAATAAGCTTATATTTAGTTAAATATTTATAAATTAAAATGACCTAGTATCATTAGGTTTCACTTTTCCATTAATGATACTAGGCAATTTTAGTTAAATTTTCATATTATTTTTATATATACTTACTAATTTCTCTACATCCTCAGCCTCCATAACAGAAGACATTACAGCAGCTCCAGCTGCACCAGCTCTGATTACTTCATTTATGTTATCTGCATTTATTCCACCGATTGCTATTATGGGTACCGATGTCTTTTTACTAATCCTTTCTAAAAAATCTATCCCTTTCCCTGGAAGTCCAGGTTTGCAAGTGGTTTCAAAAATATTTCCTGCCAAAATATAGTCTGCTCCCTTTTCAGTGACAGTCTCAGCTTCTTCAAGGCTATGTATGGATACACCCATTAATCCATCATACTCCTCTGTAAACTTTATAAAGGAATCATAAGTAAAATGTATTCCATCAGCTTTAACCCCTTTTGCTACTTCCAAATTGCTATTTATTATTAAAGGAACCTTTCCTGCTGTTACTTCCATTAACCTTTTTGCCAAGGAAGTAAGTTGCTGCTTATTAAGATCTTTTTCTCTTAAAATAATAGCATCTGCTCCACCTTTAACTGCCTTTTTAACAACAGTAACTAAATCACCTTTTTTAATTAACTTTCTATTGGTAATAATAAAAAGCTTTTTATCCATATTTCTTCACTCCCAATCCTTAAATATTGGGCAATAACCTTTGTTTATCAGCATACTTTTAATCTCATCTACAGACCTATTATCTGCAATTTCAAATTGCTTCTCACCTTTTTCAATAGACGAGTATCCTCCTATTTCTGTAGAAACACCAGCTGACATTTTTGTGACTCCTAAAGGTAACAAATTATCTCTCATCTCAGCAGTTTCACGAGTAGTTACATTGATTCCAGCTCTTGGCAAAAATATTTTAAAGGCAAGCATTATTTGAACCAAATTTTTGTCTGTAACATCATATATATCCGTAAAGCTTCCAGCATGCGGTCTAATTCTTGGAACTGACATGCTTATTTCCATATGAGGAAAATTATCTTGTATATATTTTGCATGCAGACCAGAAAAATATGCCTCCCTTCTCCAATTATCAAGCCCATATAGTGCACCTACTCCCATCCCTCTAATTCCAGCTCTTGCAGCTCTCTCTGGTGTTTCTAATCTATATCTATAAACTTTTTTAGGCCCAGCTAAATGTATTTCATCATATTTAATTGGATTATAAGTTTCTTGATAAATTGTTAAAGAATCTACACCACTATCTACAAGAAGTCTATATTCTTCTTCTTCTAAAGGATAAATTTCTATAGCAATAGAGTCAAAATACTTTTTCATAATTTTTATGCTATCTTTTATATATTGCACAGAACTATGAAACCTTGATTCTCCTGTAAGTACAATTATATGTTTTATTCCTGTAGCTCTTAATGCCTTAGCTTCCTCTTCCACTTCTTCTAAGCTAAGCTTTTTTCTAGCAATATGGTTTTCAACATTATATCCACAATAAGCACATTTATTTTCACAATAATTTGATATATAAATCGGTGCATACAAAAGCACCGTTTTCCCAAAGTTTCTTAAAGTAATTTGATTTGCCTTTTGTGCCATTTGTTCTAAATAGTTTTCAGCTACAGGAGATAATAGTACTAAAAAGTCTTCTTCACATAAAAAGTCCTTTTCTAATACTTCTTCAACTCTCTCCTTACTTACATTTTTATGAAATTCTTCAAAATCAAAATGTTGAAGTTTTGTACATATATCATAATAACTCATTTTCCCATCTCCTATCTTAAAAAGCCAGTGAGAGGTGATGATGCATCCGCATATTTCTTTTGAACTCCCATTTTAGCAAGATATCCTTTTCTTCCTGCCTCAACAGCATTCTTAAAGGCTTCTGCCATTAAAACTGGATCTTTAGCTGTTGCCAGTGCTGTATTTACAAGTACAGCACTGGCTCCCATTTCCATAGCTATTACTGCGTCGGAAGGTCTTCCTATACCTGCATCTACAACTATTGGCAATTTTATTTCTTCAATTAAAATTCTTATCATTTCAACAGTTCTAATTCCTCTATTAGTTCCAATAGGTGATCCAAGAGGCATTATAGCTGCAGCTCCAGCATCAGCCATCCTTCTCCCATCGATTAAGTCTGGATTCATATATGGCAGTACTATAAAACCTTCTTTAGCTAAAACTTCTACTGCCTTTGTAGTTTCATAATTATCTGGCAATAAATATTTGTTATCAGAAATAACCTCTACTTTTATCCAATTACCACAGCCTGCTGATCTCGCCAATCTAGCTAACCTTATTGCTTCTTCAGCATTTCTAGCTCCAGAAGTATTTGGCATCAATATTTTACTATCTATATAATTAATTATATTGTCATCTTCTCCATCAAAGTCTACCCTTCTCAAGGCTGCAGTGACAACATCCGTACCACTTGCCTTTATTACTTCTGGAATTATTTTATTTGATGAAAATTTACCTGTCCCTACAAATAATCTACTGTTAAGTTCTATCCCACCTATTTTTAATATATCCACTTTACACACTCTCTTCCTTTAATATTATTCTTAAAACTGCATTAGCTTCATGATTTGCAGCTACTGCAACTCTAGGCGCCATTAAACCTCTTCCAACCTCTGCCTCTGTTTTTAAGTCTCCAACCATATAGAAATTATGTTTTAACTTTGTAGTCATAATTGTATTTGCTGTTTCATATCCTGCCATTCCCGAAGCTGCCACTATTATTTTATCTTTCATCTTTTTAAGTACGGTATTGACAAGCTCTGCTTTACATACTGGATTATCGAAAGCTTCAATTATAATATCTACATTTTTAAATATGTGTTCTATATTGCTTTCATCCAAAAAAGCATCTACTGTATTAACTTCAATGTAAGGGTTACAATCTTTTATTATTTGTGCTAACGCTTCTGTTTTTTTCATGCCTATATTTTTAGTAAAATAATACTGCCTATTTAAGTTGCTTGGTTCTACCACATCAAAGTCTACTAAAACAAGAGTTCCTACACCTATACGAGCTAAAGAAACCGCTGCATTTGAGCCAAGACCACCAAGACCTGCTATTCCAACTCTTGCTTTCTTTAATTTTTCATGAATCTTAGGTGTATGCCTCGCAACCATTAATGCCTCTAGTTCATCTTCTTCTGGAATTTCTCCTTTTTTTATTAAAACAATCTCATCAAAGGGTTTTAATATTTTATTTTGTTTAAAAGGAAACCCGTTATAGATTATTATATCTGCATCTTTTTTAAATCTTTCTTTAACTTCTAGTAGTGTCATATTTTCTTCAACCTTTTTTAATCTTTGATTGATATATATATCCATTTAACCTCCTCCTACAAATCTAATAATCTCTACCTCTGAATTACTATTAAGCTTTTTATGTTTATATTCATCCTTTAAAATTATATCTTTATCTAATTCTACAACTACTTTATTATAATCAAGCTTAAGCTCCTTAAGTAAGCACTCTATTGTAATTCCATCCTTAAAATTCATTTCCTTTCCATTTATGAGCATACTCTCACCGCCTATATGTTTAAATCCTCATTATTTAATATCTTTTTCATAGTTCTCATTGAGCACATCTTTCCGCACATAGTACAGCTGTCTGTGTGCTCTGGAAGCGACTCATCACGATATCGTTTTGCCTTTTCACCATCTATTGCAAGACTGAACATTGTATCCCAGTCAAGGTCTGCTCTAGCTTTACTCATAGCATTATCCCATGCTTTGGCACCATTTATTCCTTTTGCAATATCTGCAGCATGTGCAGCTATTTTAAAGGCTACTATTCCTTCCTTCATATCCTCTAAAGAAGGCAATCTTAAATGTTCTGCTGGTGTAACATAACATAAAAAATCCGCTCCACTTGAAGCAGCTATAGCACCACCTATTGCTGCAGTTATATGATCATAACCTGGTGCTACATCTGTAACTAGTGGTCCTAGTACATAAAATGGAGCTCCATGACATAATTTTTTCTCTAAAAGCATGTTTGCCTGAATTTCGTTAAGAGGCATATGCCCTGGGCCTTCTACCATAACTTGAACATTTCTTTCCCATGCTCTTTTTGTTAATTCTCCAAGCGTTATAAGCTCTTTAATTTGTGATGCATCGGAAGCATCCTTAATAGAGCCTGGTCTCATAGCATCACCAAGAGATATAGTAATATCATATTTTTCACAAATATCTAATAATCTATCGTAATGTTCATAAAAGGGATTTTCTTTGTTATTTAGTTCCATCCACGCAAATAATAGACTTCCACCTCTTGAAACTATATTAGTTAATCTCGGGTTCCTTTTTATTGTTTCTGCTGTTTCTCTATTCATACCTGCATGAATAGTTATAAAATCAACACCATCTTCCCCGTGCTTTTCTACCACCTTAAAAAATTCATCAACAGTTATGTCCTTCAAATTTTTATCATGAAAACCTATTGCATCATACATAGGCACAGTTCCAACCATAACTGTTGAAATATTTATTACTTCCTTTCTCATATGTTCCGTTTTGCCATAATTTGATAAATCCATGATAGCTTCTGCTTTCATCTTTATTGCTGTTTTAACTTTGTCCAATTCTTTTTCCATATCTGCACAATCTTTTGATATACCTAAATTTACATTAATCTTAGTTCTAAGTCCTTCTCCTACTCCTTCTGGGTTTAAACCTTTGTGATTTTTATTTGCTGGTATTACTACCTTTCCTTCTGCAATTAACTCTCTTAATCTTTCTTCTCTAATACCTTCTTTTTGTGAAACTATTTTCATTTCTTTTGTTACTATCCCTTTTTTCGCTGCATCCATTTGTGTTGTGTAATTCATTATACCCACTCCTTATTTATTTTTATAAAAAAACAGCCTGATGCAGATTTAGCATCAGGCTGTTTTTTTAATGTTATTAAAATAAAAAAGCTTGCAAAAGCAAGCATTATTTGAAAACATTCAAAACCTTTGCTTCCCTACGATGGTTCTAACCAAATCAGGTTCATAGAGTTAGGAAATTTCCCTCTCAGCCAAATGGCACCCCTAGCAACAAACTATTTTATTATTTAACTTATATTACTATAACTTTTTAGCTTTGTAAACTACTTTTTTAATTCATCCTTAACTTCCGAATAAAGTCTAAAACTATTTCCAATTATCCTTTTAGCCACATACATTGCATTATCAGAAAAGTTTATTAATGCTTCCATATCAGTTTCATCATCGGGAAAAATTGATACGCCTATACTTGTATTAATTAAAATATCGATTCCATTAACAACTATAGGTT
>JAJXYA010000082.1 GCA_021780795.1 Bacillota bacterium
TAACTCCATAACTGTTCCTAAATATTCTGATGGCGTTATGATTGAAGCTTTAACTATTGGTTCTTCCATATAATCAATTTCAGTAGATTCTGGAAGATTTGTAGGATTTGTTATTTCTATTAATTCCCCATTAGTTTTCATTACTTTATATATAACTGAAGGTGCCGTGGTTATAATATCTAAATTAAATTCTCTTTCTACTCTTTCTTGTATTATTTCCATATGAAGAAGACCTAAGAATCCACATCTAAATCCGAACCCTAAAGCAATTGAGGTCTCCGGTTCAAAAGCTAAAGCTGCATCATTTAACTGAAGTTTTTCTAGCGCATCTTTTAATTCTCCATATTTAGCACCATCTATAGGATAAATACCACTAAATACCATAGGTATAGCTGGCCTATATCCTTGAAGTGGTTCTGAAGCCGGTCTAGCAGCCTCTGTTACTGTATCACCAACCCGTGCATCTCTAACATTTTTTATAGAGGCAGTTATATATCCAACATCCCCAGCACTTAACTCAGGCATAGGAAGATAATTGGGAACGAAAACTCCAACTTCTACAACATCATAGATCTTATTAGTATTCATTAACTTAATCTTTGATCCCGGTCTAACTTTGCCATCTCTAATTCTTACATAGCATACAACACCTTTATAGCTATCATAGGAAGAATCAAAAATTAAAGCTTTAAGTGGGGCTTCTTCGTCGCCACTAGGAGGTGAAATCTTATTTACCACAGTTTCTAAAACATCTTCTATATTAAGTCCTGTCTTAGCTGAAATTAAAGGAGCATCGTGAGCCTCAATACCTATTACATCCTCAATTTCCTGAATAACTTCTTCTGACCGTGCACTAGGAAGATCAATTTTATTAATAACTGGCGCAATATCAAGATTATTATCCAATGCAAGATAGCAGTTTGCTAAAGTTTGAGCTTGGATTCCTTGTGAAGCATCAACTACCAATACCGCTCCTTCACAGGCAGCTAAACTCCTTGAAACCTCATAGTTAAAATCTACATGTCCCGGAGTATCTATAAGATTTAATATATATTCCTCTCCGTTCTCTCTTTTATAAACTAACCTAGCTGGCTGAGATTTTATGGTAATACCTCTTTCTCTCTCTAGATCCATATTATCAAGTACTTGTTCTTCCATTTCTCTTTTAGTTAAAGTACCTGTCTTTTCTAATAATCTGTCCGCAAGAGTAGACTTGCCATGATCAATATGTGCAACTATCGAAAAGTTTCTTATGTATTTTTGTCTATTGCTCTGCATTAATTTTTACCCCCATTATTTTATGTGTATTATATCATTTGCTTTATCTTAACATAAATACTCTTTGGCTTAAAGCATAGTCGTTTTTACAAACCAAATTAAATTATATCATAAATATCTCTAGCTTTGTCAATACAAAGTGTTTTTACATGACACTTTATTTCACTCAAGGGATTAATATTTGTTTTATTTTGAAATAATCCCATTATATACATTGATACATTCTTCTTTCACGTTATCAATAATTTTACTATTTATGTAAAAAACATATTCCTTAGTCTCTATTCTGAAATCAAAGGGTTTTAGTTTCAAATCCATTGTGAATTTTGACTCTTCTCTCTCAATTTTTCGCTTATTAAGATTAATTTCAATGAATCCATAGATAAATATAAAAAAACAAAGGAAAATTACAAAGAAATATTTAGCTTTACCTTTTTTACGCATAAAAAGTGCCTCCCTATATTTCACTTAAGTAGATAACAATTATTAATTATTATCTTCTCCTTAGTAAGGATGCACTTTTTAAAATAAATTATTCACTTTTACCATTTATTTGCTCCGCAATAATTCTTGCTAAATACTTACCAGTATTTTTTACTTCGTCAATCGTATTGCTATTTGAACCCACTTCAACCAATACAGCATTATCACTTCTATTCTGGTTGTAATAACCTATTCCCCACTCATAGGCATATATCGACTTACTTCTTAGAAGTTCCGGGAATAATTTATTTGATATCCCTATCATGGAATCAATTAATTTCTTTTGTTTTGCATATTTAGGGTTTTTTTCTGTTACTACAAACATAAATCTGGCAACATTTGTTCCATTTATTTTAGTTGTTACTGCACTTTTATCTACATCATCTCTATGCAAATCTATAATTAATTTGAAATCTCCATATTCCTTTAAATATTTATCCAAAGTAACCCCTGACTTTTTATAGGCCCCATTATAATCACCTTTGTCATGCACAGTCTTATCGTGTATAACTGCAATTCCATAATTTTTTTCTAGTTCTTCAGCTATTACATCTCCTACTGCACATACATTTTTAGTTTGGTCCATGGTACTACTGGTTTTAGCTGTATCATTATCTGATGTTCGGTAAGCTTCTGAGGTATGTGAATGATATATAAGCACTTCTGGCTTTGCATTATCTAGAGTTTTTTTCAAATTAGGATTATAGAGGTTTGCCACCTGATTAACTGCTTCACTTTTAGAGTCAGACTTACTTACCTGCTTCTCCTCTAAATTAAAAGGGTTAAGAATAAATGTTTTTAAATCTTTTCCTTCTTTGCTGGCATTATTTACATTTGTATCAGTGCTTATTTCATTTTTATTCAAATATGCAACTTCTTTTGTTATTATGGATATAGGATTCAATATATCTATACCTAAAAAAGATAAAGCTGCAAATTTTATGTTGTTTTCACTGTTAGTATATTGTTCTTCAGTATTCGAGGACCTAATTATAGATAGTGTATTATTAATAACCTTAACATAAAAATAATTTTGATACTTTCCTTCACTATATCCCTTTGCACTTTTAGGTAAAATGAGGCTTAATAAAAAAATAATGAGTAATGTGAAAATACTAAAAAACATTCTCACATTACTATCTTTTTTAATAGCGTATTTTGAAAAATTCATTTTTTCACTTGGCACATTTTTATTCTTATCGTTAAAACCTATACCTTTGTAACTCATTTTTATCCCCCCTGTTTATAGAATATATATATGAGGGAATATACAAAGTTATTACTAGTTTAAATACTTATTTATGTCTTCCAAATCTAATGCTGGCTGCAAAGATATGTTAATGCCATTAGCGATGATTTTAGAAACAGAATTTATTACCATATCAATTTCCTTTGGTGTGACTACAAGATTGCCAACATATGGATTCAATATTTCAGTGATCATCTTTTGTTTTTCTCCCTTATCAATTGATCTCAGCATATTGTAAAACTCTCCACCTACATTGGCTGATTTAATCATCTCATCAAGCACCAAATCAATGGTATCATTTGCCAAGGTAGCTGCATCTACTACAGTTGGAACTCCGATTGCAATAACAGGCACGCCTAAGGTTTTTTCACTTATTTCCATCCTTCGATTTCCTATTCCTGCTCCAGGTGAAATTCCAGAAGTCCCTATCTGTATAGTTCTATTCACTCTATCCATTTTTCTAGAAGCTAATGCATCAATACAGATTACTAAATTCGGCTTAATTTTTTCCACTATGCCTCTAATAATTTCACCAGTTTCCATACCGGTTATTCCTAGTACTCCAGGGGATATAGCGCATACTGGTCTTATACCTTCATCTATTGAGTCGGGTACTAATTGTTTTAAATGCCTAGTAACCATTATTTTTGAAACAACTTTTGGACCTACAGCGTCAGGAGTTACGTTCCAATTACCAAGTCCAACTACTAAAGCTGTCATACTATCCTCTAATTTTATTAAGGGAGATAGCACCTTTCCCATTACGATACTTACCCTGTCCATAGCTTCACCATCATAGTGAACAAATTCTGGGATGTCAATTGTTATATATGTACCTTTTGGTTTTCCCATCATTTTTTCCCCAATATCGCTTACTATTGTTACATTAGTAACTTTAATATCGCCCTCATTATACTCATCTACTTCAACTCCAGGCATCTCACCATTATTTTCTGTTTTGTATATCTCTTTAGCTTCCACCGCTAAATCCGTTCTTATACTTATCATAATTTCACCTCAACTAGATTTTTAATATTAGCTTTTCCTAATAGGCCTTTCCTATTCTTACAAAAATATTTATTTTAAACTTTTCATTTCTTTTAAATTCGACATTAAAATTTCTATATATAGGTTAAATTCCACTTGAAGTGCTTTAATTTTAATGCTATAATATCAGTTGTCTATTAAAGAGACTCGTATGCAGTTTTCCCCAAAGCTGCTGACACGTTATTAAATACAAAGGGGGGTGAAAATAAATGGCAAATATTCAATCAGCAAAAAAGAGAATTAAGGTTACTGAAGTTAAGACACTTAGAAATACAATGATTAAGTCTGCTTTAAAAACTAAGATAAAGAAATTTGAAACAGCTGTCGTTACTGGCAATGTTGAAGAAGCTAAGGTTACATATGCAAACGTGGTTAAAGCTTTAGATATGGCTGTAACAAAAGGAATCGTTCACAAGAACAAGGCAGCAAGAAGAAAGTCAAGATTAGCAGCAAAGTTAAATTCTTTAACTGCATAATAAATAACCGGTGATCTACACCGGTTTTTTATTTTTTGTATTTTAGGAAATTGTGGAATTTAAAGTGTTATTTCATCTTACTACATCACAGTCTTTATCATAAACATTTCAATATTTATCTTATCGTCAGTAGAAGTACTTTTCAAGGTTTTTTCTGTATCAACACATAGTTCAATATTTCTCTTTAGCCCCTTTAAAGTAAACTTCATACTCTGTGAAATCATCTTTTCACATATATATGGATGAAGCTTTAATTCATTAGCCAAAATTTCTTTTGTTTTTCCACTTTCAATACCTAATTTAATATTAAATAAAAGATTGAACTGTCGTCCTATCATAAATAAGATAAGCGGAATCTTCTCTCCTTTATATATAAGTTCATTTAAGATATCTAAAGCTCTCTTAATATTTTTCTGTGACAAATAATCAACCAAATTAAAAATATCATTTTCACTCTTTTGCGGCATCATGGCCAAAATATCTTCTTTCGTAATATCTCTTCCTTCAGCAAAGGAAACTAATTTTTCTATTTCATTTAATATGATGTCCATATTATTGTCTACCTGTCCACAAAATAAAGTAAGTTCTGATTTCCCAATTTTTGCGCCTGCATCTTCAAATAAATCCTTGCACTTTTTCTGAAGAAATTCCCCTCTTAATTTATCAACTTTTATAACACATGCCTTTTTATCTAGTTTTTTAATTTTATTACTCGGTTTCTCTCTGTCACTTAAAAACACATAATATATAACCAAAATGCAATGGGGTGATGGATTGCTTAAGTATTCATTTAGCAAAACAAAATTTTTACTTTTTAAATCCCCAGAATTTTTACTTCCGCCACTATCATCTAAAAATGAAGCCCTATATACAACTACTACTTTTTTATCACTCATAAATGGCATAGTTTCACAAGCATCTATAATTGTCTCGAAATCAGTCTTGCTACCATCAAATTTTGAATAGTTTAAATCCATGAAATCACTACTTAATATGTTTTCAGTAATAAATTCAACATAATTTTTTATTAATTTTTCATCTGATCCGCAAAATATATAGCAATTATCTAGCTCATGCTTCTTAATCTTTTTCTCTAAATCTGTAAAGTTAATCAAAGTATTTCCTC
>JAJXYA010000418.1 GCA_021780795.1 Bacillota bacterium
TATTATAGGCTTATCTGTGGCACCTAATTCATTTAATACTCCTTCTACAGCATCAATTTGCTCTAGTGCAAATTCATTTGAAGAGTCTATAACATGAATTAATAAATCTGAATAAATTACCTCTTCCAAAGTGGATTTAAAGGCTTCAACTAAATCATGTGGAAGTTTTCTAACAAAGCCTACAGTGTCAGTTAAAGCAGAAACCCTGTTATCTGGCAAAATAATTGCTCTTGTTGTTATGTCTAATGTAGCAAAAAGCATATCTGCCTCCAGTACATTTTCTTTTTTATTTATATCTTGTGGTGCAGCTACTAAGCAAAGTTTATTTCTAAGCGTAGACTTACCTGCATTTGTATAGCCTACTAAGGAAATTTTGGGTATCCTATTACTACTTCTTCTTTCTCTTTGAACTTCTCTATTTTTTCTAACCTTTTCTAATTCCTTAGTTAATTCATATACTCTTTCTCTTATATGACGTTTATCTATTTCTAATTTTTTTTCTCCAGGACCTTTTGTTCCTATTCCACCTCCTGTTCTTGAGAGAATAGCTCCAAGACCAGTTAGTCTTGGCATTCTATATTTTAGTTGAGCAAGCTCAACTTGAATTTTAGCCTCTCTACTCCTTGCCCTTTTAGCAAAAATCTCTAAAATAAGTGTTGTTCTATCTATTACTTTTACTCCAAATATTTCTTCTAGATTTCTTACTTGAGAACCAGCCATTTCATCATCAAAAATTATAAGATTTGCACCTAAACCTTGCTTTATTAAATTTATTTCTTCAACCTTTCCGCTTCCAATAAAAAGAGCGGTGTCTATTTTATCTTTTTTTTGAAGTACAGTAGTTAAGCATTTTACATCACAGGCTTTAGCAAGCTCAGAAAGTTCATTTAAACTTTCCTCGCTGTCGATTCCTACTAAAATAGCTCTCTCAGAATCATCTTCCACTAATGTATCACTTTTTAAAGTTTCCTCAATGTATTTAAGTTTTTGTAAAAAATTATAATTTATAGTGTTTCCTATGCTTATTGGTCCTACACATTCGAATCCTAAATAATCATTGTAAACATCACAAAAACCAATTGATGCATCTTTAATTACACCCTCTAGTACTCCAACAGCCACTATACAATCAAGCTTTAAAGAGGTAAGAGCTGAGAGGTCAATAGCTGACAACCTAGAATTGCCATTTGGATGAGTATGAATTACTCTTACACCTGAAAGTTTCTTTTCCTTTATATTTATAACGGGCATTTCAACTGTTGAACTATCACCTATTGCCACACTTATTACTTTTCCTTTTCTGTCTATTGCTACACTTATTTCTCTATTCAATATACTAGTGGCATAACTTATAACCTCAACTAATTCTTCTGTTAATATATCGTATTTAGGTATTTTCATATCATATATTTCATCAAGTTTTGCAAGAAGAGAGTTTTTTACTCCATCTATGTTACCTGTAACCATTTTATCAATCCTCATTTTCTACATTATTCTTGTTCTATTAATTTTATACTATGAATATATCAATGTAAATAATTTTTAATTACTGTGCTGGAAGTTTAAAGCCTGCATTGTTTAATTTCATATCTAAAATACCACTAGGTATTTTTCCTACGATAATCGTCTCAGCTATAGGAATTGTAGTACAAGCTGAAACTTCGCTAAATTTTGTAGCAACTATTATTTTTAAATTTGTTTTTACTTGCAAATAAATTATATGCCTAGTTTGATTTATACCTGCAGATTCAAATTTTGAAATATATTTTGTTTCCACATTTCCAATCGGTTCTGCTTTAACTAAAATTTCTGGTCCAAGATTTGAAATAATATTATTTTTAAAAATATACCCCAAAGGAACTTTAATATCTAATCCATTTAACTTCATCAATTTTTTTTGTGAAGAAAGGGAGTATTCGCAAGCAAATTTATTTAATTTCATCGTATTAGCCTTTATTAAAACAATATTGCCATAGTTATCTTTTTCTATTCTAATATAATCATCATAGTTAAAATTGTTATAACTTTCTAAAAATGAGTTGTTTAATATTAATATTATGTGCTCTTTTGCTTTCATTTCAGAAGTAATCATTATTGTTGGTAAAATAATCTTATCCAATTCATAAACTGACAAACTGAAAATTAGTAAAATTATACTTAAAACTATTATTATTTTAACCTTTTTTTCAATTTTAATTTTAATCATCTCTCTATTAAATACCTGTACTACAATACTTATTAAATTTTTGTAGATAAATTACATAAATTGGTATATAATTAAATCATAATTGCTTATTCAAATTTATTAAGAAACTATTAAATAAATATAACAATATAATTATCAATTTTAACAATAAAAAATTTATGCTATAATTAAATGGCATTTAAATATGATATATTCTGCTTATAAGTAGAGAGTAGAGTAATTATATTTTTTTACAAATTCAAGGAGGCTAGTTTATGGCAAATTCTACAAATGGTAAAAATGTCACAAAAACAAAATCTAATATAAAAAAAACTAATAAAAAAAGTAAAAAAAAGAATCCCGTTTTAAGATTCCTTAAAATATTTTTTATTTCCCTTATTTCAATTATCATTTTATCATCAGTTGCAGCCTTTGGCGTAATTATGGCAATGATTAAAACAGCACCACCTCTTGATGTAAATGGTACAATATTAAATTTAAGTCAACCTTCAGTACTTTACGATGACAGTGGTCAGGTAATGGATACTGTAATTACAGCTCAGAAACGAACAGTCGTTTCAATAAAAAATGTTCCTGCAAATCTTCCCCATGCTTTTGTAAGTATAGAAGATGAACGTTTTTATCAACATGGTGGTATAGACATCAGAAGAATTATAAGTTCAGCCTTTGAAGATGTACTTAACAAAATACATAAAACATGAAATATTCAAGGTGCTTCAACAATAACCCAAGAGTTAATTAAACAAAGAATGTTTTTAAATGATTCTTTGACCAATAGAATCGACTTTAAAAGAAAGGTTCAGGAAGCATATTTAGCCGTAGAGCTTGAGAAGGTTTTAACAAAAGACCAAATTTTAGAAGCTTATATGAATACTATATTTTTAGGTGGTCAAGCAAATGGCATTGAAGCTGCTTCAGAACAGTACTTCAATAAAAATGTAAAAGATTTGAATCTCGTTCAATGTGCTTTTATAGCTGGTTTAGCACAAAGTCCCTCTGCTTATTATCCTTTTTCAACAGCAAATGAAAAAGACCACAGCTCTTATATCAATAGAACCAAAACCGTACTTGATAAAATGTATCAAAATGGTTATATCAACAGCACCGATTATAAAAATGCTTTAAAGGATACTTCAAATAATAACTTTGGTTTTTCACAAAACACTAAAAATAACGACAACTATAATTTCCCTTGGTTCTCAACCTATGCTGTAGATCAAGTTAAAGCTGGTTTAAAGGCACAGTATGGTTATACAGATGAACAAGTTAATAGCTTAATTTTAAATGGTGGTCTTAAAATATATACTACTATGAATAGAAGCCTTGAAAATTCAGCCCAAGCAATAATAAACAATAATAATTCTTATGGTGAGACTTTGACCGATAAATCAGGTATAGTGGAGCCACAAGCCTCTGCAACTTTAATTGATTATCATACTGGACAAATTAAAGTAATAATTGGAGGACGAGGAAATCAACCCCCAGGCTCTTGGAACAGAGCTGTTACTACAGGAGATGTAAAACCAGTAGGTTCTAGTATAAAACCTCTTACTGTTTATTCACCTGCAATTGAAAATAAAATTGTCACTGCTACTACAACAGTTTTAGATGGACCTTTTGATGCTGCATTTGAAAACAAATATAATGGCTACAATCCTACCGACGATGGTGGTGGATATGAAGCCCCAGGAATGCAAACTATAGCTACAGCAATAACCCGTTCAATAAATGTTATTGCTGTAAAGGTTGAAGATGAAGTTGGACTATCTACTGGTGCCTCTTATGCAGATAAATTTGGTCTAAAATTATCATCTGCTGATAAAAATAGTATTGCTGCTTTATCACTTGGTCAGATAAGTGGATCTAACACCCTTACTATGGCTGCTGCTTATGGTGTTTTTGGAAATAATGGAATGTATGTTTCACCAATAGCCTATACAAAGGTTGTAGATGATAAAGGTACTGTACTTTTACAAAGTTCATTTAATACAAGAAAAGTAATTTCACCACAAACAGCTTATGTTATGTATAACTTATTAAAAGGGCCAGTTTACGATCCAAGTGGAACAGGTACTAATGCCAATATAGGTGATATGCCTGTTGCCGGAAAGACAGGTACTACAACCGACTCCCTTAATTTATGGTTTTGTGGTTTGAGTCCGTACTATTCTGCAGCCGTATGGATGGGTGATGATGAACCTCATCCTAGAACTTTAAGTTCGATGGGAGACAACAGTAATACTACAGCAGGAATTTGGGGGCAAATTATGAAAGTAGCTTCTAAAGGTCAGCAGGTTAAAGATTTGACACCACCAGAAGGAGTTACTTCTATGAATAATGAATATTATATTGATGGTACTGCTCCAGTTGCTACAACGTCTAGCACTACCACTACTAATACAAATAGTGCTCCTCCACAGGCTAATAATACTACTAACACTACACCACCTGCTACTAACAATACTACACAGGCTACGACACCACCTGCTAACAATACTACACAGGCTACAACACCACCTGCTAACAATACTACAACACCTAGTAACAATACTCCAACAACTAATAATACTAATAATACTAATGCTACATCGCCTGCTAATAATTCTACACCTACTAAATAATACTCATTAGAAATTACAATAAATAAAGGAGCCACAGAATCAGTATGAAAAATATACTAATTCTGTGGCTCCTTTAAAACGTAATTTTTCAGTGGGCACGCCCAAACCCCTAGCATAGGGTAGTAGTGAATTTCAGTTTCCGTCACCTTCATTTTAGAGTGATTAATCTTAGTTCATGAGGATACATGGGCACGCCCAAACCCCTAGTTAGTTTACTTTTTTGTTTTGGGGTTGAAGATTAGGGACATTAGGTATCCAAAGATTATTGATGCTGTTATACCTCCTGAAGTGCCTTTAATTCCACCGGTAAAGGCTCCTATTAATCCTTTTGTATCTATTTCCTTCATAGTAGCTTTTGCAAGTGAGTAACCGAAGCCTGGTAGTGGTACAGTAGCTCCTGCTTTTCCAATTTGAATTACAAAATCATAAACATTTAAAAATCCTAATATTACTCCTATGGTTACAAAACTAACCAAAATTCTTGCAGGGGTTAATACTGTCTTATCCATTAGAATCTGTCCTATTACACAAATCAAGCCACCGACTACAAATGCCAATATATATTCCATCTAACTCACACTCCATATTCAATTGCTACTGCATGTGCTATTCCAGGAATAGTTTCTCCCTGCAAAGAAGAAGTTGTGCTTAATAATGCACCGGTAGATAAAATCAATACCTTTTTTAAGTCACCCTTTAACATTTTTTTATATATATATCCACAATCCACAACAGCTGAACATCCACAACCGCTTCCACCTGCATTAGCTGATTGCTTTTCATCAAATATTTCTTCACCGCAATCTATATATTTACTTTCAATATCATAG
>JAJXYA010000383.1 GCA_021780795.1 Bacillota bacterium
ATGACAACAACTATGCTGTTAAAAAATACTTGTGAGGCGTTAAAAGGAAATGTATATTAAAATAATAACAGTTTCTGAACTTAATAATTATATAAAAAAAGTAATGGATAGCGATTTTATTTTAAGTAATGCAAATATAAAAGGTGAAATATCAAATTTCAAAGCACACAGCAGTGGACATTTGTATTTTTCTTTAAAGGATGACTTTGGAAAAATAAATTGTATCATGTTTAAAATGAAAGCAGAAGCACTTAGCTTTAAACCGGAAAATGGAATGGAAGTAGTAATTAAAGGTAAGGTTTCGGTTTACCCAAAGGATGGTGCGTACCAGCTTTATTGCGAAGAAATGAAATTAGAAGGAATTGGAACCTTAAGTGCTGCATTTGAAAAAATGAAAGCTAAGCTTAACAAGGAAGGGCTTTTTGATGTAAAGCATAAAAAACAAATTCCGGAGTATCCCAATAACATAGGTGTTATTACGTCTCCTACAGGAGCTGCAATAAAGGATATTATAAATGTAACGAGAAGAAGAAACAATGGAATAAATATTGTTATTTATCCAGCACTTGTACAAGGGATTAACTCTGCAAGTAGCGTTATTGAAGGAATAAATTATTTTAATAAAGCTAAGAATGTGGATGTTATCTTAATAGCTAGAGGCGGAGGCTCAATTGAGGAACTATGGAGCTTTAATGATGAAGCTTTAGCTTATGCTATTTTTAATAGTAAAATACCTACAGTAAGCGCAGTTGGTCATGAAACAGATTTTACTATATCAGATTTTGTAAGCGACCTTAGAGCACCTACTCCTTCAGCAGGTGCAGAGCTTCTGTCCTTTTCTACCGTAATGGAAAAGGATAAATTGAAGAATATAAATAAGCAATTAAATAGAGGTCTTTTTAACTACATAAAAGGTGAAAAAGACAATTTAATGCACTTGAAAAAAATCGTTTTACTCAATAGTCCAATGGCATATATAGCAAATGCTTATTCCGAATTGGACGGATTAAAAAAAGAACTAAAGGGTTATACTTTGAGAAAGATACAAATGGAAAAGGAAACTTTAGTTAGATTAAGTTCACTTTTAAATGCTCATAATCCGCTTAATGTTTTAAATAAAGGCTATTCAATAATTGAAGGTGATGAAGGGGTTATTTATAAGCTTGAGAAGCTTAAGGCTAAAGAGGAAGTAAAAATAACTTTAAAGGATGGCAGTGGAAGGTTTAAAATAAAATATGAAAAGTAGGAAAAAAAATGGCTGCTAAAAAAGAAAATTATGAAACTATGCTTAAAGCTCTAAACAGTATAGTTTCAGATATGGAAAACAAAGAACTTACGCTTGATGAAACTATGAAAAATTATGAAGACGGTGTTTCTTTATGCAATAAACTTTATAAGTATCTTAATGAAGCAGAAGGTAAAATTAAGATTTTAGAAGAAGGAACCCTAAAAGATTTTTTAGAAGATGAGGAAAAGTAATGGATATAAAATTACAAATCGAACAAAAACTAAAGAAATACTTTCAAGGAAAAGGAACCGTTAATAAAGAAATTTATAAGGCAATGAATTATAGCTTGGAGATAGGTGGAAAAAGAGTAAGACCAATGCTTTTAATTATGACCTATAACCTTTATAAAAATAATATAGAAGAAGTTTTTCCAATTGCAATGGCTATTGAGATGATACATACGTATTCATTAATCCATGATGACCTCCCATGTATGGACGATGATGACTTAAGAAGAGGTTATCCTACTAATCATAAGGTGTTTGGAGAAGCAATAGCTGTACTTGCTGGTGATGGACTTTTAAATGAAGCTATGAATATTATGTTTGAGTTTTGTGTAGGTAAGGGTGAGAAGGAATTGGCGGCTTGCCAAATTATATCTAACAGTGCTGGTGCAGATGGTATGATAGGTGGTCAGGTAGTTGATATTTTAAGCGAAGGAAAGGCAATAGATTTTGAAACGCTTAGCTATATGCATAAAATGAAAACTGGAGCTTTAATTAAAGCATCTATTATATCAGGAGCTATTTTGGCAGGAGCACAAGATGAAGATATTTATATATTAGAAGAGTTTGGAGAAAAACTTGGCCTTGCTTTTCAAATAAAAGATGATATTTTAGATGTTACAGGAATAGAAGAGCAAATGGGAAAAGCAGCAAATAGTGATGCAAATAAAAATAAAACTAATTTTATAACAACCTTTGGACTTTTAGAATGTGAAAAGAAATGCAAGAAATTGACTGAAGATTGCCTAGAACTTTTGAAATCCTTAAATAAAAGAACAGAACAGTTAGAAAATCTTACAACTAGCCTTTTAGTTAGAAAAAGTTAAACTGAATTTGAAATTAATATTGCAAACAATTTTGTGTTTTTATTTATGTTGTGATATAATTTCTCTTGTTATAATAGCAAAAAGTGGTGCAGTATTTCTAGTCAGAGCAGCTTTTTTTGAGGGCGGGGCTAAAAATCCGTTAAAGGGCATATCGATGAAGTTCCTTGTGCTTGCCTATAACGCCCAGTTTTGGGTTTGTGCTGGGAGTAAGGGGGATGGGGCAGCCGCAATGGCATGCGCAACTGACCCTACCCTCGTGGAGACCATTGTGCGTGATTAAGATTAGATACCTTTTTTACGGCAATGGATTAAACCTGTATTGTGGTACAAAAGCTATGTGCAGTGTAGCCTGCCTTGAGTGGGATAGGGAGAGGTAAGAAAAGTAAAAGTTAATAGGCCAAAATACTTTTACCAAAAGTCTTCTGAAACCTATGCTGCAAAAGAGGCTAAAGAAAAGCTTAACTGTTGAGGAAAACTCCTAGACTGTTCAAAATGAAATACATTAGGGATTGCAGTGCGGACTTAGTGGTAGTCTAGTCCTAATTTTGGTAACAAATTAGATAAAACATTAAAGGGAAACTGCCAAAATGGTGACACTTTGGTTGTTTTATGGGAAACCCTACTGGACCTATGCCGCAAGATTTACTTGGTGTATTGCCACTTTTGCTAATTTTGGAGGATGAAGTTTTGGCTAAAAAGAGTTCTAAAAGGATCCAATCAAATGGTAGGAAAAAGTGGATTTTTACTATCCTATTTTGGTCCATAGTTATAAGTAGCAGTATTTCCTTAATATCTAATGTGGTATTAAAAGGAGTAAATATTATAATAGCATGTATTGTCTTAGCTCTAATTATAATAATTGGGGTGATTTTTGATATAATTGGCATTGCATTTACAGCAGCTGATGAAACACCTTTTCATGCTATGGCATCGAAAAAAATTAAAGGAGCAAAAACAGCTATAAAGCTTATTAGAAATGCTGATAAGGTTTCAAGCTTTTGCAATGATGTTATAGGTGATGTTTGCGGAATTGTAAGTGGATCTGCAGGAGCAATTATAGTAGTAAAATTACTTGATCGATTTCAAAGCTTAAATTCTGCTGTAATGGGAGTCGTTGTGGGAACTTTAATAGCATCAGCTACAATTTCCTTTAAATCAACAGGTAAAAGTTATGCAATTAAGAACAGTTATAATATAGTAAGAAGAGTATCGAGAATTTTGTATGTAATAGTAAAGGATAGATGAGTATGACTGAAATACTTGATAATTTAAAAAGCATTGATGAACTAAAGGAAATGGATAAAAATCAATTAAATAAATTAGCAAAAGAAATAAGGGAATTTTTAATTTATTCAGTTTCTAAAACAGGTGGGCATTTAGCATCTAATTTAGGAGTAGTAGAATTAACTTTAAGTTTATATAAAGTTTTTGATATGAAAGAAGACAAACTTATTTGGGATGTAGGGCATCAGGCTTATATACATAAAATATTAACTGGAAGAAAAAATAAATTTGATACTCTTAGAAAATATAATGGTTTAAGTGGTTTTCCTAAAAGGGAAGAAAGTGAATATGATATTTTTAATACAGGACATAGCAGTACTTCTATTTCAGCAGCGCTTGGTATAGCTAGAGCCAGAGATTTAGGTGGTAAAAAGTTTAATGTTATATCAATAATTGGAGATGGAGCTTGTACTGGAGGTATGGCCTTTGAGGCGTTAAATGATATTGGATACAATAAGACAAAGGTTATTATAATTTTAAATGACAATCAAATGTCCATCTCTAAAAATGTTGGAGGAATGTCAAAATACTTAAATAAAATACGAATTGATCCTACCTACAATAAATTTAAAGAAGAAGTTAAAAATAATCTAAGAAGAACAAATGTAGGAGCAGGAGTTGCAAATTCTTTACAAAAAATTAAGGATGGAGTAAAACAAATATTTATACCAGGAAAGTTTTTTGAGGATATGGGACTTAAATATCTTGGACCAATTGATGGTCATGATATAGAAGAGGTTACGGAGACACTTAAGATGGCTAAAAATTTGACAGGACCAGTTCTAATTCATGTTTTGACTACAAAGGGAAAAGGCTATAATTTTGCCGAAAAAAATCCAAATAAGTTTCACGGTATCGGACCCTTTAATCATAGTGATGGTATGATTAAAGTAGACTGCGATAAAACATATTCAAAGGTTTTTGCAAAACAAATGATAAAATTAGCAAAGGAAAATGATAAAATTGTCGGTATAACAGCTGCAATGCCCGACGGTACAGGACTTATAGATTTTTCAAAACAGTTTCCTAATAGGTTTTTTGATGTTGGAATTGCAGAACAGCATGCTGTTACTATGGCAGCTGGGTTTGCTGTAGAAGGGTATAGACCGGTTTTTGCTGTATATTCAACCTTTCTTCAAAGAGCGTACGATCAGATTTTGCATGATGTTTGCCTGCAAAATTTGCCAGTTGTTTTTGCAATTGATAGAGCTGGAATTGTTGGAGAAGATGGTGAAACTCATCAAGGTGTGTTTGATTTATCTTATTTAACCCATATCCCAAACATGACAATTATGAGTCCAAAATGTACTGACGAATTAAAATATATGTTAGATTGGGCACTTAAGCAAAATTATCCGATAGCAATAAGATATCCAAAAGGAAAAGACAGTAATAATGTTATTTTAAGCGGAAAGAAAAATTTTCAAAAAGGTAAATGGGAAATTTTAATGGAAGGTGGAAAACTAGCAATAATTGCTGTTGGAAAAATGGTTCAAAATGCAGTTTTAGTTAGAGAAAAATTTCTAAATGTAGGGATTGATATAACTGTAATAAATGCAAATTTTATAAAACCTATAGATACAGAGCTTCTTAAAAAGTTAGTAAAAGATAAATGTAAAATAGTAACCTTAGAAGACAACGTAATTACCGGGGGATTTGGTGCAGAGGTTTTACAATTTGTAAATTCTATAGATAATAACGTAAGTGTTCTTAACTTAGGTTTTAAAGATGAATTTATAACTCATGGTAGCGTAGATATTTTATATAAAAAATATGGCCTTGATGTGGAAGGTATATTTGCAAGTATTGTTAGTTTTATGTAAATATAAATAGAGGAGTATATTATGGCAGAGTCAAAAGAGCGATTAGATTTATTGCTTGTGAAAAAAGGTTATTTTGAAACTAGAGAGAAAGCTAAAGCAAGTATTATGGCAGGTAAGGTGTTTATTGATAATATTAGATTTGATAAGTGTGGTGAAAAGGTAAAAGAAACCGCAAATATTGAAATT
>JAJXYA010000005.1 GCA_021780795.1 Bacillota bacterium
TATTTTTTTTAGCCTTTATTGTTAAAAAAATAACAAGAAATATCAAGTTTGTTGAAGTCTATATTAAATTTTCGTTAATTTGAAGGATTAATGTAAATTTTGATGTTAAATAATTATCAAAGTGAAGGAGAGTGTAATTATGAAGGTTACAAATATTGATGAATTAAATTTAAAACTTGAAGAGGTTAGACGTGCTCAAAAAGCTTTTGCAAAATTTTCACAAGAACAGGTAGACGAAATATTTAGAGAAGCTGCCATGACTGTAGCAAATTATAGAATTAGCCTTGCAAAAATGGCAGTGGAAGAAAGTGGTATGGGAATAGTAGAAGATAAGGCTATAAAAAATCATTTTGCATCAGAATATATTTATAACAAATATAAAGATGAAAAAACTTGTGGGGTTATAGAAAGAGATGAAGCTTTTGGAATGACCAAGATAGCAGAACCAATAGGAGTTGTAGCAGCAGTAATCCCAACGACAAATCCAACCTCAACAGCGATTTTCAAGTGTTTAATCTGTTTGAAAACTAGAAATGGTGTCATTCTTTCTCCTCATCCAAGAGCAAAGCGCTGCACCATTGAAGCTGCGAAAATAGTACTTGAAGCTGCAGTTAAAGCAGGTGCACCAGAAGGGATAATAGGTTGGATAGATGAGCCCAGTATAGAACTTTCAAAAGCATTAATGAGTGAAGCAGATATAACTTTAGCCACAGGTGGACCATCCATGGTTAAATCTGCGTATTCATCAGGAAAGCCAGCACTAGGTGTTGGACCAGGAAATACACCAGTCATAATAGATACAACTGCCCATATAAAAATGGCGGTAAATTCAATCCTTATTTCCAAAACCTTTGATAATGGAGTCATATGTGCATCAGAACAATCAGTCATAGTATTAGAGCCAATATATAACAAGGTTAAAAAAGAATTTGAAGAAAGAGGAGCATATATTTTAAATGAGGAAGAAAAGGATAAGCTAAGAAAAGCTATATTTATAAATGGAAGCATTAATGGAGCTATAGTTGGGCAATCTGCCTATAAAATAGCTGAAATGGCAGGAATTAAGGTTCCAGAAAGTGCAAAGGTACTTATTGGGGAAGTTGAAGTAATTTCAGAAGAAGAACCTTTTGCTCATGAAAAATTATCACCTATACTTGCAATGTATAAAGCAAAGAATTTTAATGAAGGAATAGAAAAGGCAAAGGCACTGCTTGAGCTTGGTGGACTTGGACATACCTCCGTATTATATGTAGATGCAGTAAAGGAAAAAGCAAAAATAGACCGCTTTGGAAGTGAAATGAAAACTGTTAGAACCTTTATAAATATGCCAGCATCTCAAGGTGCAAACGGAGACTTGTACAACTTTAAAATAGCTCCATCCTTTACCCTTGGTTGTGGTTCTTGGGGAGGAAATTCTGTATCTGAAAATGTTAAACCAAAACACTTGTTAAACATAAAAAGTGTTGCAGAGAGGAGAGAGAATATGCTTTGGTTTAAAGTTCCTAAAAAAATCTATTTTAAGTACGGATGTTTAGGTTTTGCTTTAAGGGAATTAAGAGATATGAATAAAAAAAGAGCATTTATTGTAACCGATAGAATATTGCAGGACTTAGGATATGTAGATAGTGTTACTAAGGTGCTGGAGGAAATAGGTATTAGCTACAAAATATTCTCAGATGTTGCACCAGATCCAACTATATCCACAGCTAAGAAGGGCGTAGAGGAGATGATGAGTTTTAAACCGGATACAATAATTTCACTTGGTGGCGGTTCTCCTATGGATGCAGCTAAAATAATGTGGGTATTATATGAACATCCAGAAGAAAAATTTGAAGATCTTGCAATGAGATTTATGGATATAAGAAAGAGACTTTATACTTTCCCTAAATTAGGGGAGAAAGCGATGATGGTTGCAATCCCAACAACAGCAGGAACAGGCTCCGAGGTCACACCCTTTGCAGTTATAACCGACGATAAAAAAGGAATAAAGTATCCGTTAGCAGACTATGAATTAATACCAGAAATGTCCATAATTGATGCTGAACTTATGATGAATATGCCTAAAGGCTTAACAGCAGCTTCAGGAATAGATGCATTGATTCATGCTATAGAAGCTTATACTTCAGTACTAGCATCCGAATATACCAATGGTCTAGCACTAGAAGCGATAAGATTAGTATTCAAGTATTTACCACTTGCCTATGAAGAAGGAACAACAAATATAAAGGCAAGAGAGAAGATGGCTCATGCCTCCACAACAGCTGGAATGGCCTTTGCAAATGCATTTTTAGGAGTATGCCACTCCATGGCTCACAAATTAGGAGCAGAACACCACATTGCCCACGGAACAGCAAATGCATTAGTAATTGAAGAAGTTATAAGATTTAACTCAGAAGATGCACCCTTAAAACAAACAGCATATCCACAATATAAATATCCAAATGCAAAATGGAGATATGCAAGAATCGCAGACCATCTAAAATTAGGTGGAAGGACAGATGATGATAAAGTAGAGCTTTTAATAAAAGCAATTCATAAGTTAAAAGAACAATTAAATCTACCAATGAGTATAAAAGAGGCAGGAGTATCAGAGAAAAATTTCTACAAAACTTTAGATAAAATGTCTGAGCTTGCCTTTGACGATTTATGCACTGGAGCAAATCCAAGATATCCTTTAATAAGTGAAATAAAGGATATGTTCATTAGTGCTTTTGATAAAGAAGAGTAAAAGAAAATTAAAGATAAGGATATTAGTCAAAACTTATATAGTTAGGCTGATATCTTTTTTTATATATGTATGGTAGCAGTGAATAACACAAAAAAATTATTATTACAAACAGCTATAAAATATGAAAAACGAATATTTTGCGAGGGTTTATAATTATATTAATAAAATGTTAAAAAAATAGTTAAAATATACAAATAATACTTGAATAATTGCTATAAAAAGTGATATCATTTATTTAATAATAGTAAATGTTTAGGTAGAAATATATAAATATAAAGTAATTTAAGTCGAAGGGGTGGAGTATATGGTTAATGTATTTACGAATATTAAAATTACAAGAAGCATAATATTTTTAGCTATTCTAGCAATTGTTTTAAGTTTGGCAATAGGTATTTATGGTTATATATCCATTTTAAAAGTAAATAGCAATTCAAATACGATGTACAATCAAAGAGTAGAACCCTTAGGGCTAGTGGCAGGTATTAGAGGTGAGTTTGCAAATAGTAGAATTGAAGCTTATGAAGCAATAATAAGTTACAGCAGTTCACATAACACTGCTATTTTAACCCATGAAAAAAACATTAAAAATTATTTAAGTAAATATGAAGCTTTGAGTTTAGATACATATGGAACTAAAAACATAAACCAATTTATATCGGATTTTAACTCATATGAACAAATATGGGCAAAAATAAATGATGATTTAAGCAAAGGTCTAAAAGTTTCACAGACCGATTATGATAATATGTCAAAGGTTTCTTTAGATGGAGAAACAATTTTATTTAATTTAAAAACCTATAATATAAGTCAAGCTAAAAGTTTAGAAGTAGAAAGTTCATCTATTTATAACAACTCTATCAAGTTTTTTATAATTTTACTATTGGCTGGTGTAGTAATATTTGTGTTGCTCTCTATAATTGTAGTAAGCAATATTAGAAAAGCTTCTAATGATATGATAAATAGCATAAAGGTATTAGCAACGGGAGATTTTACAGTAGGTTTATCTAGAAATAATAATAATAATGAATTTGGTATTGTTTCTTCTAATTTAGCAGACATGGTTGATAATGTCTCTTCATTAATTAATAATGTAAAACTTAACTCTAATGAAATTAATGCTGAAGCGGCAGCGTTATCAAATGTTTCAGAAGGAATGTACTCAGCTTCTGAAAATGTTACAAAAGCAATTCGTGAAGTTGCTGAGGGGACAGCCTCTCAAAGCGAAGATTTAATGGATACTACTAGAATACTTAATATGTTTGGAGAAAAAATTGAGGATATAGTAAATTCTATAAAAAATGTTGAAGATAATTCAAAGCATATTGGAAGAGTAGCACAGCAAAGCGGAGATAGCATGAATAAATTAAATCTTTCAATTAACGGTTTAAGCGATTCCTTTAAGGATTTAATTGAAAAGGTGAATGCGTTACAGATTAATATAAATAAAATAAATGAAATAACGGTTTTAATAAACAGTATAGCTGATGAAACCAATTTACTTGCTTTAAATGCCTCCATAGAAGCTGCTAGGGCAGGGGAACATGGAAAAGGCTTCGCAGTAGTGGCAGATGAAATTAGAAAACTGGCAGAACAAACAAAGATTTCTTCTGAAAATATTAATGTATTAATAGTAAATACTTCAAACGATAAAGATGTAATGGTTAAAACCACTAATGAAATGGATAAGGAGCTTAAAAATCAAATAGAGGTTGTAAAAAGTGCCATTGAGTCCTTTACTAATATAATTAGAGAATTAAATGATAATGCTCCTAAGATAAATGCAATAAACAATTCGGCCATAGAAATCAATAATGAAAAAAACAACATTTTACAAAAGATAGAGCAAACTTCAGCAGTATCAGAAGAGATAACTGCTTCATCAGAACAAATTGTGGCATCAGCCGATGAAATGATGTCTTCTACAGAAAATGTAACAAGTACTACTAAAAAGCTAGATAACATGACAAAAAAGGTACTTGAAGAAGTTAACAAGTTTAAAACTAAATAAAATCCAGCCAACCTATCACCTATAGTAACTGATTAAGTGGTAGATTGGCTATTTTGTTTTTTGTCTCTAAGAAAAACTAAGCAGGGAAATCCCCTGCTTAGTTAGTTTGAACCTTAGAAGCATCATCTTCATAAATAAATTTTAATAAATCAGCATCGTTTTTAGCCTTGTCCCAGCCTAAAAAGTATACGCCCTTAATATATGTTGTAAAGTTATAACCTGGTTTATCTTCTGGAAGTCTAAATTGCTCCATATTACTCATCTTATGTGTTAAAATATATGAAGCATCAGAAAGTATTTCCGTATTTGAAAGCGAAGTTTCCACATATGGTAAAATAGTATCTAAAGTACTGGAAGCTTGAGTAGGGCTCAAGGTAGTTAACTTTTTAAAAACCTGAAGTAAAACTGTTCTTTGTCTTTCAGTTCGTTGGAAATCTTCATCACCAACATATCTAATTCTGCAGTAGCCTAAAGCTTGTATACCTGTTAAGTGCTGCATTCCTGCATGTGTTATGTGGTCTGGAGTTATGCCTTCAAGTTTTGAAACTTCATCAATATAGTCATTTGCTACAGGAACTTCTGCAGCAGATACATTTATATCAACACCGCCAACAGCATCTACTATTTTGTCGAAGTCGCCAAAGTCAACTTTAATGTAGTCTTTAATGTTCATGTCAAAATTGCTGTTAATAGCTTTTATTGCATATTGTCCACCGCCGTTAACGCCGCCGCCTTGCTTGTAAATAACATTAAGTCTATCTTGGTCCGTTCCTGCGGTTGCACCTTCACCTCTAAGATTATCAAGTAGCATGTCTCTCATAAGAGAAGTTAATTTTATTTTATTGTGAACTTTATCTATAGTTAAAATCATTGTAGAATCGGCAAGAC
>JAJXYA010000469.1 GCA_021780795.1 Bacillota bacterium
ATTGTTAATTGAAAATCATATTTGTACATTATCTTCAATTTATATTATTTATTTTGTTTTTTGCAATAATAAAAAACATAAAAAGATATACCAATATTTCCTCATATCTTTTTATGTTTTCTTCCAGATAAATGAATTATTCTATTTAATTATTTTCAATTTAGGTTTATTTATATTTTCAATATAATTTTCAAAGTAACCTTCAGGTAAAAAGCATAAATTTTCTATATCTTTATAACCCATACCTATATTATCTAAAAACTCCACAGCAGTAATAATATGATTTTCAATTAACAATTCTATAGCTTCTTTAAACATATTTGGTCTTTCAAATTTAATATTATCGTCTAGTGGCTCTTTGGATCTCCATCTCTTCATACTTATTTGTTTAAATAAATAAGTATATTGTTCATCGCTTACTATATTTAGTGAATGTGCTCTTACAATCATACCTGCAATAGAAACTTTCCACTTTTCTTTTAAATAAACAAAAGAATCCAAAGTAGTTGTATATATATCTTTTACGAATTCTTCAGCTGGCAATAAAAATGAACTTGCAAATTTTTTTGCTTCATTTTCAATAACAATGTAGTTTTTTTCAAATTCATGTTCTTGTAAATGCGAATGTAAAATTATATGCCCAAGCTCATGAGCTAAATCCATTCTTGATCTTACAGCTGAATCTTTATCACTCCCCAAAATAACAAAAGGTACTCCAATACTTGTTAACTTTGAAAAGGCATCCACTTTTTCAGAGTTTAGTTCAATTCTAGTAATAATTATACCCTTCTTCAGCAATAAATTTGTTAGGTTATTTATCGGTCCGCTACCTAATCCCCAGTATTGTCTCAATTTTAATGCCACATCATCTATATAATCATCATCAATGCCAATTTTATAGTTTAAATTCAAGTCTTCAGGTATATCAAAACTAGGAAACTCAATATAATTTTGAATAAATGAGTATATTTCTTTCATAAATTCAATATTTTGCTCTAATGAAATCTTAGTTTTTTTACTAGTTGACCTAAGGCTTCTAAAAAATGTGATACCTTCAGACGAATTTTCTAAAGTGAATTTCTTATCTTTATAAAAAAATGGAATTGGGAAATCTAACAATTCAGAAATTTTTATTAAATTTTCTATTGGTATTTTAACAAGACCTGTTTCATACTTTGATATTATCTGTTTTGTTAAATCTAACTTTTCTGCTAAATCATTTAATGAATAGCCTCTAGCCGTCCTAGCTTCTTTTATCCTTATTGGTACAACAGACTTTCTATTATTATCTGAAAAATCTAAATACCTCATGTAAATTACCTCATCTCTTGCTCATACTTTTTAATGCTGTCAATTATATCTTTCTTTATATTTTCTCTCCCTAAAACTCTTTCATATGTATCATCATTATTCAAATATTCTTTTCTTACTAATCTTAATTTCTGAGTTATTGGAATATAGTCAATAACATTTCTATATTCACTATCTGGTATAACTATATTAAGAAAGTCTAATTTATCGTTCCTTAAATTGTATGTTATTATTCCATAATAAGGAACATCACCAACCTTTATCTCATTCTTATCTTCATATAGTTTCAATTGCTTACCAATAGTTGAATTTCCTAGAGAATACTCTTTTTTATATTGAGAAAACCCTGGAAGCATATTGGGATTTTGAGCTCTACCCAATGTAAGCAAGAGATTACCTCTCTTAAGTTCCGTTCTTTTTTGTCCAAATGCCATGCCAATAGCATTGACTTCAAAAGGAAAGCTTTTTGGTATCCTATCAACATCAAAAAACCTCTTAATTATATAATTAATAAGCCTTCCTTTAAATTCACCAAAATAAGATCCTCTAAAAATATCCTGTTCCTTATCAATAAGTTCTGTAAAAACAATTGTAGCATCTTCAAAAATATTATAAATTGGTTGTAATAAATCATTTGACAGTTCATTTTTTATCAATTCTGACGATGAATTATACACTTTCTCACCCCATTTAAATCTTCTTGTCTATTATTATAAGATTTTAATGTGAAATCGTCAACCAAATTCCATTAATTTTTATATCAATAAATTGTATTAAATACTTTACAGTTGGATATTTTTTTTAAACTTAACCAAATCAACACAGCTTCTATTTAATTATATTATCTAAAATCAAGAACTCCCAATGATTTTTTCATTAGAAGTTCCTAATTAATTATAAGTTTCTTTTTTTGTGGTGAGTAATTTTTTCATCCTATTAGTTACGTGGTAAATGCCCCCATTAACTTTAATTTCAGTTCAGACTAATGTTTTTATATTGATGTATATTTATGCATTTTCAACTCATTTCTAACTTACCAACTTAATTTAAACTTACCAACTTAGTTACAAACTTACCAACTTAATTTAGTCGATACATCTATCTAACTTCACTTCCAGTAGGTAATTCTCCAGGAATTGTTACAGTAAACAATTTGCTATCATCCTCTGTAGAAGCAGCTAATATCATGCCTTCTGAAAGTTCTCCTCTTAATTTTACTGGTTTTAGGTTTGCCACTAATACTACATACTTTCCAACTAAGTCTTCAGGTTTATAATATTTTGCTATACCTGAAACTACCTGTCTTGTTTCACCTGCTAAATCTACCTTAAGCTTTAAAAGCTTATCAGACTTTTTAACTGGTTCACACTCAAGCACCTTAACAACCCTTAAATCGATTTTTTCAAAATCTTCTATAGTTATCTCTTCTTTAATTGGTTTAGCAGCAGTTTTTTGTGCTTCTTTTATTGTTGCTTCTTTTAATTTATCTAATTGTTCAAGCTTTGCAGCTACATCTATTCTAGGAAAAATTACATCGCCTTTTTGAACCTTAGTGCCGCATCTCGTTCCATCAAAGGAAAATATACTATCCCAAGTTGTTAATTCTACATTTAATTGTTTGTATATTTTTTCACTTGTTTCTGGCAAGAAAGCTGATAATAATGTAGCTGTTATTCTCAAAGACTCAATAAGATTGTATAGTACGGTGCCAAGTCTTTCTTTTTTAGCTTCATCCTTAGCAAGAATCCAAGGTGCTGTTTCGTCTATATATTTATTTGATCTTCTAATAAGTTCCCAAATGTTATCTAAAGCTTCTGGTATCTTTAACTTATTTATATTATCCTCTACCTTTACAGGAACTTCTAAAGCTAAGGAAATAAGTTCTTCATCTATAGCTTCCTTTGCAGTTGGAGACTGAATAATTCCCTCAAAGTATTTTTCTACCATAGCAACTGTTCTTGATACAAGATTACCTAAATCATTTGCAAGATCTGAATTTACCTTTTTAATAAATATTTCATTATTAAATAAACCATCTGATCCAAATGGTATTTCATGAAGTAAATAATATCTTACAGCGTCTGCTCCAAATTCATTTATTAAAACAACTGGGTCTACCACATTTCCTTTAGATTTTGACATCTTACCACCATCTACAAGAAGCCAACCATGACCAAAAACTTGTTTAGGAAGTTCAAGGCCAAGAGCCATTAAGGTAATAGGCCAATAAATTGTATGAAATCTCAATATATCTTTTCCAATGAGATGGACATTACATGGCCAGTACTTTTGAAACAATTGGTCATTTTCTGTTCCATATCCAAGTGCTGTTATATAATTAAGTAATGCATCTATCCAAACATAAATAACATGTTTTTCATCAAAAGGTGCTTTTATTCCCCAATCAAAGGAAGTTCTAGAAATACATAAATCTTCGAGACCTGGTCTTAAAAAATTGTTTAGCATTTCATTTTTTCTTGATTCCGGCTGAATAAAATCTGGATGCTCTTCGATATATTCAATAAGTCTGTCTGCATATTTTGAAACCTTGAAAAAATATGCCTCTTCCTTAGCTTTTTCCACTGGTCTTCCGCAGTCTGGGCATTTTCCATCCACAAGCTGAGTTTCTGTCCAAAAGGATTCGCAAGGGGTACAATACCAACCTTCATAGGAACTTTTATAAATATCCCCTTGGTTATATAACTTTTCTACTATCTTTTGAACTGATTCTATATGATAATCATCAGTAGTTCTAATAAACTTATCATAGCTTATGTTCATCATTTTCCATAAATCTTTGATTCCTGCTACGATTTCATCTACGTATTCCTTTGGTGTTACTCCTTTTTCTTCTGCTTTTCTTTGAATCTTTTGACCGTGCTCATCTGTACCAGTTAAAAACATTACGTCGTAACCAGACAGTCTTTTAAATCTAGCCAGTGCATCAGCTGCTACAGTTGTATAAGTGTTACCAATATGTAGTTTTGCTGATGGATAGTAAATTGGCGTTGTAAGATAAAATTTCTTTTTTTCCTTCATTTCGTTTCCTCCTAAAATAAAAAACCTCTAAGTTAAGTTATTTACTCAACCTAGAGGCGTAATTTTACGCGATACCACTCTATTTTATCCCTGTGTCACCACAGAAACCTTACTAAGTGACTTTAAAGATCACCCTGCACAATAACGAGTGCTTCCGTCATATCTTACTTACATCTCAGATAAGCTGCTCAGGGGCCATCTTCATAAAAAAATTCACCACCGATTTTCACCAATCCTCGGCTCTCTTTGGGTAGCTTCTTTTATTACTCTTCCCATCACTGCATTTTATAGCATTTGTTTTAATTATACTTTTATTTCTGCGTAAATACAATATATAATATTAGCTTTTTTAAATTTCCTCTATTTTACACCTATGTTCTTTACTATTAGAGTCATAGCATATTGCAACTGCAAGTATTTTTTTACTATTATCTTTCTGTCTTAACTTCTGTACGTATTCTTTATCCTTAATTTGTTTTATTGCCACTTCTGGTAATTCATCTTTTTTAAGTTCTACAATAAAAGGAACATCATTTTTTCTTCTTGGATGAAATGCAAAATCAGCATATCCCTTCCCTGTTTTCTCTTCTCTTTCTACTCTATAAGTATCTCTTGCTGAAAGGTATGCTAAAGTCAAAACACATGAAAGACTATTTTCGTCATTATACTGAAGAATTGGTATCTCAGAATTATGAATATCATGTAAAATACTTACTATTGTTTCTGTGTCCCCATTTATTGTTGCCTTTAGCATCTTCTTTGAATTTTCTATAATTTCCGCCACATACCCAAAAGACTCATCTCTTAAAGCTTTTTCAAATTCCCTCATTAGCTCTTTATTAGGAATCCTTAAGTATCCATCATGATATGATAAGAAGCCAAGCACAATCATGGCTGAATATATCTCTTCTTTATTTCTTGGTATTCCTTGCCCTGCTCTAAAATCTTCATTTATAACAATATCTATTTCTTCACCAGCTACCATTTCTATAACATCATCTCTAATATCTAAAGTATTATACCTTAGATACTCTGCAACCTCATCCATAGCACCAGTATTAGTCCAATAACTTTCACAAAAGCTATTTTGAAGTGCTTTTACTACTGATCTCGGATTATATACTTTAACTCCTGTTGCTGTTTGATAGCCATTATACCACCCTTCTAATTGTTTAAAACTTATATTTTTATTTTTGTCGCAAAGCTTCACTACTTCCTCTTGTATAAATCCAAAATATTGATCA
>JAJXYA010000368.1 GCA_021780795.1 Bacillota bacterium
TAAAACATCTATCTCCCTTTAGGAATAATTTTAAACCTTCTCTTCTGCATAATCTGCAGACAGCTCCAGTATATCTTGCCATTAATTTACACCTCCTGTACTCAAATATTAAACTCTTCTTCTTTTAGGTGGTCTACAACCATTGTGAGGAATAGGAGTAACATCTTTAATAAGAGTAACTTCCAATCCTGCAGCTTGAAGAGATCTTATAGCAGCTTCTCTACCAGCTCCAGGTCCCTTAACATAAACATCAACACTCTTTAAGCCATGTTCCATAGCAGCCTTTGCAGCTGTTTCTGCAGCCATTTGAGCTGCATATGGTGTGCTTTTTCTTGATCCTCTAAAACCAAGACCACCAGCACTTGACCATGAAAGTGCATTACCAACACTATCAGTTAAAGTAACGATAGAATTGTTAAAAGTTGATTTTATATGTGCACAACCGTGTTCAATATTTTTTCTCTCTTTTTTTCTTCTAGTCTTTTTACCTTTTTGAACTGCCATCTTCATCCCTCCTTATTACTTTTTCTTTTTAGCTCCGATTGCTCTCTTTGGACCTTTTCTTGTTCTTGCATTTGTTTTAGTCTTTTGTCCTCTTACTGGAAGACCTCTTCTATGTCTAATACCTCTGTAACATCCTATTTCAACTAATCTTTTAATATTAAGAGCTATTTCTCTTCTTAAGTCGCCTTCAACCTTTAAGTTCTTATTTACATAATCTCTGATTGAATTAACCTCTTCTTCTGATAAATCCTTAATTCTAGTATCAGGATTAACTCCTGTAGCTTCTAATATTTTATGAGAACTTGGTACACCAATACCAAATATATAAGTTAAACCTATTTCAACTCTTTTTTCCTTTGGTAGGTCAACACCTGCTATTCTTGCCATTAAAATTTACACCTCCTAGGTATTTTATTTAAAAATTATTTATATATAAAATTTTAGGCAACAAAGCCATAAGCTTTGCTGGCAGCCGTCCTAAAACACAGTTTAACAGCAATTTATGATTTAATCAATATTTTTGTTAGCCTTGTTTTTGTTTATGCTTAGGATTTTCGCAAATAACCATTACTTTTCCTTTTCTTTTGATTATTTTGCATTTTTCACATATAGGCTTAACTGATGGTCTTACTTTCATAGCTAACCCTCCTTATTCTACTTAGCTCTCCAAGTTATTCTTCCCCTGGTTAGGTCATATGGAGAAAGTTCCACTGTAACTTTATCGCCAGGTATTATTCTAATAAAATTCATTCTTAACTTTCCTGATATATGTGCCATGATCTTTTGACCACTTTCAAGCTCAACTTCGAACATTGCATTTGGCAAGGATTCTAATACAGTTCCTTGCATTTCTATTACATCATCTTTTGACATAAGGTAAATCAAACCTCCTTATTTAACCCTAGTGACTGCAGGTATTCTTTTATTTCTGAATTGTTAACTTTATTATTTGATATTAAACTTTGTTTAATACCACTAGCAACCTTTTCTGTTAAGCTTAAATGTTTAAGCTTTTTCTTTTTTGGTTTTTCAACTTTTCTTAAAGTGCCGTCCGAAATATAAACATATTCTTTATCAATTACTTCTAATATAATAAATAATCTTTTTGCATCTCTTCCAGCTTTAGAGTACACAACTGTACCTAAGTAATCATTCTCCAAATTTTTCACCTCTGCTAGAACTTAAAGTTAATATTTCAGGTCCATCTTCTAAAATAGCTACAGTATTTTCATAGTGTGCAGATAAACTTCTATCTTTCGTTACTACTGTCCATCCATTAGCTTGAACTTTAACATCGTATCTTCCAATGTTAACCATCGGCTCGATAGCTAAAACCATTCCTTTAACTAATTTAGGTCCATGCCCTGGTTTTCCAAAGTTTGGAATCTCGGGATCTTCATGCATACTTGTGCCTATACCATGACCAACATAGTCCCTTACAATTGAATATCCAAAAGCTTCAACATAGTTTTGAATTTCTGAAGATATATCTGAAAGCCTGTTCCCGATATATGCCTTTTTAATACCTTGAAAAAAACTATTTTTAGTTACTTCAATTAATTTTAAAGCTTCTTCTGAAACTTTACCAACAGGAAATGTTCTAGCTGCATCACCATGATAGCCATTTAAAATTGCACCGCAATCTATACTTATAATATCTCCTTCATTTATCTGCCTATTTTTAGATGGTATTCCATGCACAACTTCATCATTAATGGACACGCAGATTGATGATGGAAATCCATTATATCCTTTAAAAGAAGGGACAGCATTACGGCTCATTATAAAATCTTCAGCTACTTTATCTAATTCTGCAGTTGTAATCCCAGGCTTAATAAGTTCTTCAAGCCTTAAAAGTGTTTCTTCAACTACCTTACCTGCTTGTTTCATATACTCAATTTGTTCTTTGTTTTTGATAGTAATCATTTAGTTTTCACTTCCTAGGAAGTTACAGATATTTTCAAAAACTACATCAATATCTTTTGTTCCATCTACAGTACTAAGTACTCCACTTGACTTATAGTAGCTAACCAAAGGTTCTGTTTGCTTTTCGTAAACATCTAACCTTTCTTTAACTGTTGCTTCACTATCATCTTTTCTTTGAATAACTTCTGCACCGCAAAAATCACACTTACTTCCATCCTTTGGAGGATTAAACTTCACGTGAAAACTTGCACCGCAGGAAGGACAAACTCTTCTACCTGTCATTCTTTCTAGAATACTGCTTTTAGGAACATTAATTAGCAAGGTACTATCTAGTTTAGATGATTTTTCTTTTAAAAATTCATCTAATGCTTCTGCTTGTTCTACTGTCCTTGGAAACCCATCAAGCAAAAATCCAGATAAACAATCAGCTTCTTCTAATCTAGATTTCACAATATTAATAGTTACTTCGTCAGGAACTAGTAGTCCTTTATCCATAAATGCCTTCGCTTCTAGACCAAGCTTAGTTTTTTCAGAGATGTTTTTTCTAAAAATATCTCCAGTAGAAATATGTGGAATTTCATATTTACTACTAATTTGTTTTGCTTGAGTACCTTTACCTGCTCCAGGAGGTCCTAATAACACTATTTTCATTTACATCATCTCCAATATATCATAATTAACCAAGAAATCCTTCATAATGTCTCATCAATAATTGCGATTTAAGAGCCTTAATCGACTCACTAGCAACACCAACCATTATAAGAAGTCCAGTTCCAGTAAAGTTCAATCCTTTAAAGTTTGTAAAAGCTTGAATTACTAGCGGAGATACTGCTACTATTCCAGCAAAAACTCCCCAAAGTAATGCTACTCTACTTAAAACCTGCTCAACATAAATTGCTGTTTCTTCGCCAGGTCTTATTCCAGGAATAAAACCTGAAGACTTATGCATATTTTCTGCAATTTCATCTGGTTTAAATGTTACTTGAGTATAGAACCATGTGAAAAATACAGTAAACACAAAGCTGGTAACTACATATTGAATACTATTTGTTTTAAATGGACTATATTGCCCACCTGTAATAGTTAGATACCACCAAGATTTAGGCCAAAATGAAGCTATTGTAACTGGAAACTGCATTACTGCCATTGCAAAAATTATTGCGATGACAGCTGAAGCATTAATGTTAATTGGAATATATGAAGACTGACCTTTAGATTTCTTAGTCATCATATTCTTCCCAGCATATTGAACAGGAATCCTTCTCTCAGCAATACTCGCAATAACAACAGCCAAAAATAGAACAAAAAGTGCAAATGCAAAAACTCCAATTTGAACTATATCAACAGAACCTGCTTGATTTAAGTTAAATATTGAGTATATGCTACTTGGAAATCTAGAAATAATGTTTATGAATATAATTAATGATACACCATTTCCTATACCCTTAACAGTAATTTGTTCACCTAGCCACATTAAAAATGTAGATGCAGTTGTTAATGTAAGTACAATTATAAACATACCAAACTTTGATGTATCTTTAAGAGCACCTACATTATTTATTAACGCATATACACCAAATGTCATCAATATAGAAAAGAAAATTGAAGCATATCTAGTATACTTTTGAATTTTTTTTCTACCATGCTCTCCTTCTTTTTGAAGGTTTTCTAGAGAAGGAATGGCTATAGTTAATAATTGCATGATAATTGATGCATTTATGTATGGCATTACTCCTAATGCAAAAATACTAAATTTGCTAAAGGCACCACCAGACATCAAATCATAAAAACTAAATAATGAACCTGAGTTAGATGCAAGATTTTGCAACTTTGTCGGATCTACACCAGGTACAAGAATAAAATTACCAATTCTATATATAGCAACTAGCACTATAGTCCATATTATTCTTACTCTTAATTCTGGTTCCTTTAAGGCTTTTCGTAAGGTCGATAACATTATACCACCTCTGCTTTTCCTCCAGCCGCTTCTATCTTTTCAGCCGCTGCTTTGGAAAACTTATTTACTTTAACAGTTAATTTTTTAGTAATATCTCCATTACCAAGTATTTTTACTCCGTCATTAACTTTTCCGATAATTCCTTTTTCTAGCAGCAATTCAATTGTAACTTCTGTTCCATCTTCAAATACATTTAATCTATCTACATTTATGCTAGTGATTTCTTTAGAGAATATATTTGTAAATCCTCTCTTTGGCAATCTTCTGTATAATGGCATTTGACCACCTTCGAAGCCAAGTCTTACTCCGCCACCAGTTCTTGATTTTTGACCTTTTTCACCTTTTCCAGCATTTCTACCAAGACCTGAACCAGTACCTCTACCAATTCTTTTAGGTGCCTTTTTAGAACCTGCTGCTGGTTTTAACTCATGAAGTTTCATAACTCTGTACACCTCCTCGTATTACATTAATTATACTTCTTCTACGTTCAAAAGATAATCTACTTTTTTTATCATACCTCTTATTTGAGGAGTATCTTCTTTTTCTACTGTTTTACCAATTTTCTTTAATCCAAGAGCATTAACAGTAGCTATATGTGAATCTTTTCTACCAATTAAACTCTTTTTTAAAGTTATTGAAAGTTTAGCCATTGTTAACCCTCCTATCCGATTATTTCTTCAACAGTTTTTCCTCTAAGAGAAGCTATTTTTTCTGCAGTTCTTAGACTTGCCAAACCATTGATTGTTGCATTAACCATGTTTCTTGCATTATTAGAACCAAGTGATTTAGCTCTAACATCTTTTAAACCTGCAAGTTCAAGTACCGCTCTAGCTGGACCTCCAGCAATAACTCCTGTACCTTCGCTAGCTGGCATAATAAGAACTTTACCTGTTCCAAAAATTCCTTCGATAGTGTGAGGAACTGTTGTTCCTACCATTGCAACACTAACTAGATTTTTCTTAGCATCTTCAATGCCTTTTCTTATTGCTTCTGGTATTTCAACTGATTTACCAGTTCCAACGCCAACGTGTCCGTTTTCGTCTCCAACTACTACTAAAGCGCTGAATCTGAAATTTCTACCACCTTTAACAACCTTCGCTACTCTGTTAATAAATACTACTTTTTCTTTAAGATCTAGCGTACTAGGATCAATTCTTATTTAATTCCCTCCTTCTCTAGAATTCTAAACCAGATGTTCTTGC
>JAJXYA010000447.1 GCA_021780795.1 Bacillota bacterium
ATTTTAACCAGCTCCTTTATAAAAATAGTTTATCGCTAATTAAATTTTTATTCGGTATCTTTTGTTACCTTTAGCCTTAACAAATATTGACTTACTAAATCCAAAAATACTGTTACTGCAAGTAAATCCGCACTTCCTCCAGGACTTATATTTCTTTCTATGAATTGTTTACCTGTATTTTCTATTTCTATTTTTCCTTCTGATGTGTTCATACCACCAAGCATCATTATTTTTTTTGCCTTTTCTTTTACTTCTTCCAATGTATCTACATTATGTCTATAAATTATTGTAGTATCGTTACATATAGTCATTATTCCTATTAAGGTATGAACTAATCTGTCATTTAAATTTAAATTTTTACTTTTTTTATATAGCTCCAAAGCGTAATTAAAAACTGTGGGGATTCCTTTTTCCACCTCACCTCTAACACCACTTAAGTTATATTTCAAATATAACTTTTCACCATGTGATAATTGGGGACTATATTTTAATGATAATAATTCTTTATTTACAATTCCTTTTGTCATTTCTTTTATAATGCCTTGAATCTCGTAAAATTGTTTTTTTTCATAAATAACTTTTCCTACTGCTGCACATGCAATTCCCATTAAAAAAAGCATGCCTTTATGAGTGTTTATCCCATTAGTTTTATTAAACATATATTTTTCTGCCTCAATACCAACATTTCTTATACTGCTAAAAATGGCTTTACAACTTTCATTGTTATAACCTTCTTGCACAAATAATGCCATGTATTTACTTAATGCCGCAGTACTATCTATGAATGTGAAATAATTCATATCTTTATGTGCTCCATTAGATACTGGTGATACTAAACCAGGAGATGGGAAACAAGCTACTTCATATAAAATAGCCTGAATTGCCAAACTACTAATTGTTAATGAAAAGTCAGTTAAATTAAACTCGTTGCCCTTATCCATATATGTTTTAATTTAAATACTTTTCAAGATTATTTAGTATTACAGAATATCCATTTGCAAACATATGAATACCATCTGTGGAAAATTCTTTTTTTAAGTTACCTTCTTCATCCATCAATCCTTCATTAACATTTATAAATTCAAAACCATGTCTCTTTGCTAATATTTCTACATCTTTGTTTGCTTCTAAAATAGAAACGTTATTTCTAGACTTAAATAACATTTCTTTCATATCTTTACCTATACCATCAAAATCTGCTTTGGGATTACATGGATAATAAGCCATTACATATACTTTACACTTAGGTAATCTTTTACCTATTTGAGTCAATATGTCATCATAATTTTCAAGAAATTTTTCCTTTGTGTAATCCTCACTAATTGCTCCAATATCATTTGTACCTATATTTATAAATATTTTTGAAGGCTCCAATTCAAAAATACACTCCTCCATTGAATTAAGTAGTTCAGAGGTCACATACCCTCCAATACCACGATTATATATAATATATTGTTTTTTTAAAGTCTGCTGTAATTCATTGATTGGAAAAAATTCCATTAATGACGAGCCTACAAATAATATTTGACCTTTTTTAGCATATTGATTAATAACCTTATATTTTCTTAATTTTTCAGCCTTATCTCTTTTCATAAAATCACTAAAAAATTTGTTCATCAATTCTAAATTTTCTTCCTTAATCATCTTAATTTCTCCTTTAATATATTTTACTTTTTTCTCGCTGCATTAAAATGCAAGTAGATTGTATCCCAGTATTTAAAAGTGAAATACATCTAGCATCAGGAAATTCCTTTTTTGCAATATTTGTGAGAACTTCACCTGGTCCAAGCTCTACAAATAACCTTACACCACGTTCATACATTAATGTAATAGTATCATACCACCTAACCGTTTTACAAACCCCTTCTGAAAGATCTATTTTTATAGCTTCTGGATTTCCTAGTACCCTTGCTCTACAATTTCCAACATATAGCACCTTCGGAACCCTTAATTGAGTATTCATCATTTTGTCACCGATTTCCTTAGCAACATTATTTAAAAGTTTTGAGTGAGATGGAACACTTACATTTAAAAGTTTTGTGTTATTTGCTCCCATAGCTTTAGCTAATTTAAATACCTCTTCAATGGCTTTTAAATGACCAGATATTACTATCTGATCATATGTATTTAAATTAGCTATATAAATTGGATATTTTCCTGAGTTAACTCTATTTACAATTATATTTACCTGTATTTCATTAAGTCCAACTATAACTCCCATTCCATAATTAATTGGATAACTTTTCTCCATAAGCTTTCCTCTAAGTTCAACTACCATAATTGCATCTTTAAAAGCTAAGGTTTCAGCTGCTACTGCTGCTGAAAAAGCACCTATAGAATGTCCTGCTACTATATCTGGTAATGCTCCTTCTGACTTTAATACCCTTTTTAATGCAACTCCAACGATTAGTAATGAAAGCTGAACTGAAACAGTTGAAAAAAGCGACTCTTTACTATCTAACTGGAGTACATTTCTTCCTAATACTTCACTTGCTTCCTCTATTGTTCTATGAACCTCAGTATGGTTAGGAAGTGCATGAAGCATATTGGGATGCTGTGAACCTTGACCTGGAAATAAAAATGCTATACTCATCCTACTCCTCCAAATATTCCAATAAAGGGTTTTTCATTAATTTAGGGCCACTAATAGTTCTAAGTACAATCTTTATATTATTTTTTGTACACTCAGCTAAAGCTATACTGCCTTTTGGTATTTCTAGCTGAATATCTATATTAATAGGCAGATTGGATAATTGTTTTATAATTTCTTCTGCTATATTTATGGGTAGTATATTTTGTGCTCTTATTATTATATCTAAATCACTATTGCAAGTTACAGTTTCAATTCCACTTGCTAATTCAAAGCCAACGCTACCTGTTGGTCCCCAAACTAAATTATAATTTTTTAATGTACTTTCTACTTTCTCTAGTGTTTTCAACATTTTAGTTTCTTCTAAATGTTTATTAGTTCTCCATTTTTTTTTAGTGGCTAACGCTTCTGGCGTTACAATTTCAATACTATTGTTAAATAAAACCTTTGCAGCTTGTCTTTGGCTTCTATTATTTCCACGTATTCCTACAGGTACAATATTATTAATAATAGGTGCTCTGCGAACTACTACATATGGTGCAACCTCTAAGGCTTTATAAACCCAAGGGGAACTATGAAAATCACCAATAATATCTTCATCTATGTTTATCTTTAATAAATCATTAACCCTTAATTCCATTCTTCCTCAAGCCTTTTTCTTACTTTGATTCCAGCTGCACGTCCTATTATAGCTTCTTTTGATGTAAGTCGATTGCTTAAATCTCTGATTTTAGATATGCGGGTAACTTCTATAGCTTTATATATTTTCTCTTTAATAATATCAATATCCTCTTCCTTTGGTATTTCTGCATCTATACCAGTTACTAATTCCTCAAGTGCTCCTAAAGTTTTATATGACTTAATATCATATGCTATAGAAGGAACCTTTTTTGCTGCTGCTTCTAATTCTTCAATTGAACGTTTAGTAATTCTAGCAGCTGATTGTTTAGACATTGCGTGTACTAATACTCCTGGATCATCTAAAGCAATAATTCTATTTGCTTGATATCCGTGTGTTAAAAAAGCACCAGAAATTGCTGGTCCCACTAATAAAGAAATAATTGGGTGTCCATTGTATCTTGCTGAAGCATATGCATCAACAGCAGCAGCACAGGACTGGAATATACCAAGCAATTCTTCTTTATAGCCATAAGCTTGACTAGGAACATCAACAATTGCAATTATTGGACGTTTTATTTCCTTGTCTGCATCTTCTTCCATAGCTTTTGTAACATATTTTGCAATTGTAAAACCCTCTTCTAAACCAACTTCTCCTTTTCTAGCCCTTGGAAATCTACCATTGGAATTTGGAATTACTGCAATGTACCGAACCTCTTCACCTTTTAATATAGCATCTGTACATAATACAGAACTTACCTCCAAGCCTTCAAGCTTTGATATACCTGTTAATTTTTCAAACCATAATCTACCTCTGCTCATTGCTTTTTCAGTATACTTTTCTCCTTCTATTTTTATATCCTCGTCAGTTTTTATAAGTTCATCTTTAGACCATAATTCACGAAGCTTTTGTGGCGTTATTGGGTTAGATGGCTCAATACTTTTATATCGGGATAAAAAGAGTTGTATTTGTCTACTTCTTAAAACAGAAGGTTTTCCTTCCTTTACAGCAGTTTTCACAGCTTCAATTATAGTGCTTATATCATCCTCTACAAGCACATCTGCAAATCCTGTAGCTTGTCTTTGTTCCCCTCCTATTGTTTCCCATATAAGCTTTTTATCACTGGAATCAAATTCTTCTACTCCAGCTTCTTCTTCAATAACTTCTGGTCCATTTAAGGTCATTCTACCCTCACGAGTAATAATAATTTTACTAAAAAGCCCTGCTGTCATAGACATTCCACCAAAGCATCCAATCTTTCCTGGTATAACCCCTATTACAGGTACATAGTTTCGTAAGGCAACAATTGCCGATTGAATTTCAGAAATAGACATTAATCCATAATTAGCTTCTTGAAGTCTAACCCCACCACTATCAAGCACTATTATTGCATTTGTTTTCATTCCAATCTCATTATCTTTAACTGCTCTTTCTAACGCACCAGCAATTTTAGCTCCTGAAACCTCACCAATACCTCCTCCTTGGAAAGCACCTTCTATTGAAATTACAACAGCTCTTTCATTACAAATTGTTCCACGTGCAACTATAACTCCATCATCAGATTGTGGTACAATACCTTGTGGCTCTAAGTGAGGTGATTCTATTTTCTCGAAAGGACCAAGCAATTCTCTAAAAGTTCCACTATCTAATAATTTTTTTGCACGTTCCCGTGCACTTAGTTCTACAAAGCTATTATTGTGCTTTATCATCATTGCACACCTCCAAGGCTTGTAATAATCTTAAGTTAACCATACCTGGTGTTGCACCAAAATCATTAATTTCAATTTTAGCTGAAATAGCATTTTCTATAAAAAATTTATCTAATATATCTTTCCAAACTTGCCTGAACCCATCAAATCTAGTCCTTACTACAACATAAGCTTTAAAACCATCAATAGGTTCTAATAAAATTTCTAAATCTCCAGAGCTAACTACTCCGACAAATGCACCTTTAGGAATAAGCTTAGTTGCTGGATATTCAAATATTAATTTTTCCACTTAAAAACACCTCCAAAGCTAATTTTTTAATTTATAGTATACTTACCAGCTTTTAAATTTAGCTGGAGGTTCGTATAGTCCTCCAGACCAACCTACAAGATCATCAATGCTTTTTGCTGCAAGCAAAGAACGTTTTGCCTCTTTACGGCTTATTTTAAGGTCTTCTGGAAAAGCAACTATTCCTTCTTTTCTTAATTTATTAGTTATTTCCTTACTGCTGCTTTTTCCAAAAGGAGTTACTCCAGCAATGGTACATAAAGCCATTTTACGTTCTTCCTCATTTTTTGCTTTATATAGATATGCAATTCCTTCTTCTGTTACTACATGTGTCACATCGTCACCATATA
>JAJXYA010000328.1 GCA_021780795.1 Bacillota bacterium
ATAATCATCTTCTAGTTTAATTAAATTATTTTGTAGTGCTAAGTCTTCTGTCTGCTTTAATACTTCGTAGATTCCGCCTCTAGCTTTAATGGAGCCAGAGATAGGAAGATGACTATCACATTTTAATAACATTTCTCCAGGAATCTTTGTATTAAATAAATTTTCAATACTGCTTTGCATTTTTGGAATCTTGTACATTGGAGATTCGATAAGGCCATTAGAATCTTTAGTTTCAGGAAATAGTTTGGAGATAAGTGGTGAAAAGCGGGTTAATCTTTCCTCTGCATCTTGTACATCACATTTATTTAAAGAAATCTTTTCTATTGCTTTTTCAAAATTCTCAAATTTAGGATTCACCCAAAATACTTCTTTAGTATCCATAACACTTTTAAAAATTGGATACTCATGTATACAAGCATCTATAGTTTTTCCATTAGGCAATGTAGTTATCAATTTAACACCTCGTTTCGCAAAATAGTTTTATTACTATTTAGATATTTTATTGTAAAATTTTGAAACAATATAATAATATTCTAATACTTAAAAGGGCTTTAGTAAACTATAGATAAATAATCATTCTAAGGATTAATCTTTTTCAGCATTCTTGGAAATAAGAATAGCTAGTTCAATTAATAGTGTAGGTAAAGAAATAAATTTTGGATAAGCTAAATATCTAGGTTCCCAATCAGGATGAAATTTTTCTTTATAGTTACGTAGTCCTGAAAATTTATACCAATAGTTACCGAACCTATAAACAAACTTTGCTAATTTTTCTTGCTCATGGGCAAAAGGTGCTAATCCCACATTGGAAAGGGGGGCCATGCCAAGATTAAAATATTTATAATTTTGTTCTTTTGACCATAGAATTAGGTTTACAAAGAGTGCTTCCATGGTGCCGTTAGGGCAAATGTTATGGTCGAATCTCATTAAATCAACGGACAAAGATATTTCGTCATAAGCGGGCATTATGGTAGCAAAGGCTACAACTTTATCATGTTCATTCTTAAATACTGCTACAGCTGATCTTTGTATATAATCTTCACTAAAAAAACCTAAAGAAAAACCTTTCTCTTTTCTGTTTTCAAGCCAAATGTCAGATATAAGTTTAACTTCAGAAATTATATTTTTGGAAAAAGGAGGATTTATAATTTCAAATTTGAAGCCATCTTTTTGTAGTCTATTTTTTGCAGTGCGCAAAGATTGATTATGTCCACCACCTGATAGACTAAAGGCCTCTAAATTTATTACAGCTTCTTCCCCTAGTTTGAAGAAATAATATCCATTCTCATGATAGTATGGGAAATATTTTTCGCTAACTTGATAAAATACAGGAGTATGACCAAACTTATCTGCGAAGGTTTGAAAATCCTCAATAGCATTTTTAAAGAGTGTGGAATCACCTATGGGATCCCCAAGTACCACTAATTTATTACCAATATCTGCATAGGCAAGAAGTACCGCATCATTTTGAGCCCAGTAAAGATTTTTATCTTTTAAAAATATAACATGTGTAAGAAAGTTGCCTTTATACTTTTCAAGGAAACACTTTAGTTTTTCAAGATCTTTTTCTTCTGGCTTATTATTAAATTTTGTATTGAAGCTAGTGCTAAGCAAGAAGAATAATAAAATCCAACATAAGGTAAAGGCGAAAATGGCATTTCTAATAAAGGCACGTGGACGGACTGTTAGTATATAAAAGGGTTTTTCAGACTTAAGGAAATTAGCATGAATACTGTTACCTAGCAAAGCATAGAGAAAAATGCTAGCAGCGGTTATAAGCAAGTATAGTGCTACAGTACTTTTCTTAATGGGTGCACTTTCTCTATAATAACGGGATTTAGATAACCATAATAATAGGGCAATAATTAATAGGAAGATGGCTTCCTCAAAGTCTAAGCCTTTCATAAAGGTTGTAAGTGCACCTAAAATTAATAAAACAAGGGTCCAATTAAAAGCTCTTTTTAATCTTTCTTTGATTTTCCAGGAAAGTACTAAAAGCATTAAGCCTATTGCAACAGAAATTCTGTTAGAAATATGCATTACTGGTAAGGCACTAATGTTTAATAGTATTTTAATTCTTCCAGTAAGGCTTGGTGTAGCTGCTGAAAGCAATAAAATTATACCACTGACAAAGACCATTAAAGAGAGTGCCCATACACCTAAATCACTTAAAAAAATATTTTCCTTAGGCAGATTAAGAAATCTATTAAATAGTGAAGGTTCTGCCACAACATCTTCTTGTTTTTTAGTAATCATACCGATGATAGCCATAATAGCCCCTAATATCCAAGGTATAACATAATAGAAAGCTCTATATATAAATAATATTGCAAGAGCTTCACTGGAGGAAGCTCCAACTAATTGAAGACCAAGGATAGAAACTAAGTCAAAGGAGCCTAGGCCACCGGGTACCATACTTAATATGCCCACGGACGCTGCTACTGTAAGTATGGGTAGTATTTGAACTATCTTAACATTACTTATAAAGTTTGAGCTTACATACCAAAAGAACAAACCAGCTCCACCCCACTCAAAGATTGAAGCAAAAATTAACTCTATTCTTAATGGTGCTGAGCTAGTAACAGATATTCCTTCAGGCAATATCTTTTTCCTTATCCATTTAATTTCAAATAGTAATAAGTATATAAATAAATATATAGCAAAAGAAATTACAGCTATAGAAAACCATTTATGTTCTGCAATAATAGGTTTTATAGGCAATATATTAAATATACCAAGCCATGCAAATAGTGATAGACCAGTGGTAGTCGCAGGAACCAGTAGAACATTTATAAATAGACATTCTTTATTCGACACGTTTTCTTCCTTATAAAGCATAGTTCGAATGCCCGCACCAGTTAATCCACCGAAGCCTAGAAAATTGTTAAAGGTATTAGAAATCCAAGAAATCCTCCAAGTTTTTAAAAGTGATATTTTATATTTTAAATTTTTAATTATAAAATAGTCATAAAGTGTCATACAGCTTACAGCGGCAGAACCTGTAATGAAAAACAAGAAAAGTTTTATAGGCTCAAAACTCCTTAATAAGGAAAGAGAAGCTGCTAAATTAAGGTTTGATAATTCTTTTTTACCTTCAAAATAAATCAAAAAAACTATAAGTATAGAAAAAGCTACTTTAAGTATATTTTTACCGTGTGATATAAGGAAGGCACGTATACGTAACAGTATAAATTTAAAACTAGATGATAAATTTAGATTCTTCATATCTTATGCTCCTTGCAAAGTTAAATTAAAATCAATAAGTTGTGAAATTCTCAGATTTAATCTCTACTAGTATATGCTATTTTTTATAGAAAATTTATTTGGATTGTTATTTTACAAAAAGTACAAAGTGATATTTCAACATTATGTATATAAAGAAGGGTAATGAAAAAATAAAACTAGACAATATCCTAAATTTACCAATTATATGATATAATTTCAAGTGTGCTATTAAAAATATTCTAACAAATAAAAAACAAAATTTGTTTTTTTTAAAATCTCAACATGATTGATGATGATTTAAAGTGGAGGTGCTTATGAATAATGTTGAAGCTCTTTTGGCTCATAGCCATGATTTCAATAGCTACAAATTTATGGGGTGCAAATTAACAACACAAAATGGTGGAAATGGGGCCGAATTTTCAGTATGGGCACCAAATGCAAAAGAAGTGAGAGTAGTAGGAGACTTTAACTCTTGGAATGGCTATAATCACTTAATGGAAAATATAAATAACTCAGGTTTTTGGAATATTTTCATAGGAAGTATTGGTGAAGGTGATATATATAAATATGAAATAATAACAAAGCAAGGAAGTTCAGTTTTAAAGGCTGACCCCTATGCTTATTATTCTGAATTAAGGCCTAATACAGCATCAGTGGCAACAGATTTAGAAGATTATTATTGGAATGATGAGGGATGGATGATAAAAAGAAGAGAAAATCCACCTTACGATTTACCACTCAATATATATGAAGTACACTTAGGTTCCTGGGAACGGGATGAAAACAATGGATTTTATTCTTATAGAGAAATTGCAGACATGCTCCTTGCTTATGTACTTTATATGGGATATACACATATAGAGATACTGCCTCTTACAGAGCATCCACTAGATGCTTCTTGGGGATATCAAACCACAGGATATTTTTCTGTAACTAGTCGGTTTGGGAATCCCAAAGATTTTATGTACCTTGTAAATAAGTTTCATGAAAATAATATAGGCGTTATATTAGATTGGGTTCCAGGACATTTTTGTAAGGATGAACATGGGCTTTATCAATTTGATGGAACACATTTATATGAATATGAAAATCCACTGCTGGGAGAAAACTACGATTGGGGTACTGCTAATTTTGATTTAGGGAAAATAGAAGTACAAAATTTTCTTATTTCAAATGCAAAGTTCTGGTTTGATGTATATCATATTGATGGATTAAGAGTTGATGCTGTTTCTAATATGTTATATCTAGATTACGGAAAAAGAAGCAGTGAGGCTCTTAGAAATGCTAAGGGTACCAATGAAAATCTAGAAGCCATCTCATTTTTAAAAAAGTTGAATGAGATCATATTTAAAGATTATCCCAATGTGTTAGTAATCGCCGAAGAATCTACGGCATGGGCTCGTGTGACCTCACCTACTTATATAGATGGTCTTGGATTTAACTATAAGTGGAATATGGGCTGGATGAATGATATGTTAAAATACATGCAACTTAATAGTAATGAAAAGAAATCTCAACATAGTTTAATTACATTTTCATTAATGTATGCTTTCTCTGAAAATTTTATTCTGCCACTTTCACATGATGAAGTGGTTCATGGGAAGAAATCTTTATTAAGTAAGATGCTTGGGGAATATGAGGATAAATTTGCAAGTCTAAGACTTTTTTATGGGTATATGATGGCACATCCAGGCAAAAAACTCTTGTTTATGGGGGGGGAATTTGGTCAATTTATTGAATGGAATCACAACACTCATTTAGATTGGTGTCTTTTAGAATACCCTATGCATTTAAAACTTCAACAATATACTAAAGCTTTAAATGAATTTTATAAAGATGAAAAAGCCTTATGGAAACTTGACCACACTAGTGAAGGATTTTCTTGGATTGAGCATGGAAATTCTAATCAAAGCATAATTTCCTTCCTACGAAAAGGTAAGGAGAGCAATGACTTTTTAATTGTAGTTTGTAATTTTACACAAGTTTCTTATGAAAAATATAAAGTTGGTGTTCCTAAATTTATAAATTATAAAGAGGTATTTAATAGCGATAACAGTATATATGGGGGTAGTAACATAACTAGCAATGGAACTATTGCACCTATATTAAAAAGGTGCAATAGACAGCCTTATTGTATAAATATTAAGATACCGCCCTTATCTATTGTTTTTATAAAACCAATTAAAAGATTAAGGCACAAGAAAGAAACTAGGCTATAATAAATTCGCATACTGACTTGTTAGTTTTTTGATTGTACCTAAAGGAGGGTTATTATGAAAGTATTATTTGTGGCTTCCGAAGCTTATCCTTTTAT
>JAJXYA010000492.1 GCA_021780795.1 Bacillota bacterium
TGAAATTATCATACCTGAAAATTCTCAGCTTTTTGTTGCTATTGGTGCAGCTCTTACATCTAAAAATGAGAAGAGCATCCAATTTGATGTCTTAAAAAACAAATTGTCTGTGCTTAAAGATGATGCTATGCATGAAGTTTTAAGTTTAGAGCCACTTTTTAAAGATAAAGAAGAGTTTGAAGAGTTCAATAAAAGACATGCGGCTCATAAAGTTAAGAAAAAAGAATTAGCTAGTTATGAAGGAAATTGCTATTTAGGAATAGATGCAGGCTCCACTACTACTAAAGCTGCTTTAGTTTCAGAAGACGGTGAATTGTTGTATTCCTATTATGGAAGTAATGCGGGTAGTCCGTTAAATAGTGCAGTCAAAATATTAAAGGATATTTATTCTGTTTTACCTAAGAAAGCTGTAATCGCCAATTCTGCGGTGTCTGGATATGGTGAAGGTTTGATAAAAGCAGCCTTAAAGGTTGATATAGGTGAAGTTGAAACAGTGGCACATTATAAGGCAGCAGATTTCTTTCTTCCTGGTGTAGATTTTATTCTTGATATTGGTGGACAAGATATGAAGTGCATAAGGATAAAAGATGGAGTTATAAACAGTATACTTTTAAATGAAGCTTGTTCTGCTGGATGTGGTTCTTTTCTTGAAACCTTTGCAAAATCCTTACAAATGAATATACAAGATTTTGCAGTAGCAGCACTAGATGCTGTAAATCCAGTAGATCTTGGTTCAAGATGTACGGTATTTATGAATTCAAAGGTTAAGCAGGCACAAAAGGAAGGTGCTAAGGTAGCAGATATTTCTGCTGGTTTATCATATTCTGTAGTTAAAAATGCATTGTATAAGGTTATAAAAATAAGAAATCCAGAAGAACTTGGACAAAAAATAATTGTACAAGGTGGAACTTTTTATAATGATGCAGTTTTAAGAAGCTTTGAGATGATATCTGGAAGAGAGGTAATAAGACCGGATATAGCAGGACTTATGGGAGCCTTTGGAGCAGCACTAATAGCAAAAGAAAGATATGATGAAGTGTATGAATCTACTCTTTTAAAAAGCCATCAGCTAGATAGCTTTGGAGTAGAAGTAAATATGAGAAGATGTGGACTTTGCAATAATAATTGCATGCTTACTGTAAATGGCTTTTCAGATGGAAGACAGTACATTACTGGAAACAGATGTGAAAGAGGTGCTGGTCACGCAATTAAAAAGAATGAAATACCTAACTTGTATGATTATAAATATAAAAGAACCTTTAATTATAAATCTTTGACTAAAGAGGAAGCTAAAAGAGGGATTGTTGGTATTCCAAGGGTTTTAAATATCTATGAGAATTATCCTTTTTGGCATACATTCTTTACTACCCTTGGCTTTAGAGTTGAACTTTCTCCGAGATCAACTAAAGATATTTATGAGCTTGGTATAGAAACTATTCCTTCAGAATCAGCTTGTTACCCAGCCAAACTAACACATGGACATGTAGTAAGCTTAATTAATAAAGGAATAAAGTTTATTTTTTATCCTTGTATTCCATATGAAACAAAAGAACAACAAGGGGCAACAAATAACTATAATTGTCCTATTGTTACGTCTTATCCAGAGGTATTAAAAAATAATATGGATGAATTAAGAGCAAAGGATATAATATACAAAAATCCATTTTTACCTTTAAACGATCCTAAAAGACTTAAGGATAGATTATATGAAGAACTTATACATTTTAATATTTCTAAAAGAGAAATTAATAATGCAGTAGATCTTGCTAAAGCTGAAGAAGCAAAATATAAAAATGATATAAGAAGTAAAGGTGAAGAGGTACTTGAATATATTAAGGAAACTGGAATAAAAGGTATAGTATTAAGCGGAAGACCATATCATATCGATCCTGAAATTAATCATGGAATTCCAGATTTAATTACTAGCTTTAAAATGGCTGTATTAACAGAAGATTCAGTAGCTCATCTTGGAACTGTTGAAAGACCTCTTAGAGTTGTAGACCAATGGGTTTATCATTCAAGATTATATGCGGCTGCTAGCTTTGTAGCAAAAGAGGACAACCTTGAAATCATTCAGCTTAATTCATTTGGTTGTGGACTAGATGCAGTAACGACAGATCAAGTTCAGGAAATACTTGAAAATAACAAAAAAGTTTATACTACTATAAAAATAGATGAAGGTAACAACTTAGGTGCAATAAGGATTAGAGTTAGATCATTAAAAGCTGCTATGGAAGAAAGAGATGCTATAGGAATAAAACCGGAAAAGATAGTTAAACTTGAAAATAGAAAACAATTTACAGAAGAAATGAGAAAAAATCATACTATTCTTTGCCCTCAGATGTCACCTATTCATTTTCAATTTTTAGAAGCAGCTATTGAAGAATCAGGTTACAAAATTGTTGTTCTCCCATCTGTAGATAAAAATGCTGTAGAGGAAGGCTTGAAATATGTTAATAATGATGCATGCTATCCATCTATTATAGTTGTTGGGCAAATGATAGAGGCTTTGAAATCTGGTAAATATGATTTAGATAATACTTCAGTAATGATTTCACAAACTGGTGGAGGTTGCAGAGCAACAAATTATATTGGATTTATTAGAAAAGCTTTGAAGGATGCAGGTTTTTCACATGTTCCTGTAATTGCAGTAAGTGCACAAGGCTTAGAATCAAATCCTGGCTTTAAAATTTCTTTGCCTATGTTAAACAGATGTGCCATAGCCCTTGTTTATGGCGATTTGTTGATGAGGGTATTATATAGGGTAAGACCATATGAAAAGGAAACAGGTGCTGCAAATAGACTTTATGAATCTTGGGTAGATAGATGCAAAAAGTCTAGCAGAAGCGGTAATCTTAATGAGTTTAAAAAGAATGTATGGTCAATAGTTAGAGATTTTGATACCTTGCCAATAAACAATATTAAGAAGCCAAAGGTTGGGCTTGTGGGAGAAATTTTAGTTAAGTTCCATCCTACAGCAAACAATAATATTGTAGATATTATAGAAAATGAAGGCGCTGAGGCTGTTATGCCAGATTTAATGGATTTCCTTTTCTATAGTGCATATAATTCAAACTTTAAGCATAAATATCTTGCTGGCACAAGAAAAGCAAAAGTAGTAAGCAACGTTTTAATAAATGCTATGGAATTCTATAGAAAAGAAATGAAGAAAGCTTTAAAGAAAAGTGAGCGCTTTGAACCACCAAAAACTATTCATCAGCTTGCAAATGGAGTAAATGATATTGTATCTATTGGAAATCAAACTGGTGAAGGATGGTTTTTAACTGCTGAAATGGTAGAACTTATAGAAGGTGGTGCAGAAAATATAGTTTGTATGCAGCCTTTTGCTTGTCTTCCTAACCACGTAACCGGTAAAGGAATGATTAAAGAATTAAAGAGAAGATATACTTATGCAAATATAGCAGCCATTGATTATGATCCAGGTGCTAGCGAAGTAAATCAGCTTAATAGAATTAAGCTTATGCTTTCTACCGCGTTTAAAAATTTAGATAAAAAAGAGCAATTTGTAAAAACTGCTGAAGAAGTAGAAGATAAAAAACAAGAAGCTCAAAATGCTGTGCTTGAATAAACTTAAAAATAATTAAAGCGACTTACTGTTTAATAAATAAAATAACAGTAAGTCGTAGTTTTTTATATTAAAAATTATGTTTCGGAAATTATTTTACCTGTTTCGCTTAAATCGTATCCGCTTATACCTTCTAATTCCTTATGGAATTCAGTTGAGTTTAATATATCTATAATTGCCTTAAATTCTGGCTTTTCAAGATCTTCTTTTCTTATTACTAAATCTAATTTTTCTTTTTGAATAGGAATAAAATCGATATTACTTACTTGCAAAGCAGTTTTTTCATTTCCAACAGCAACATCAGCTTCACCTCGTGCTACAGCACTAGCTACTGCTAAATGTGAATATTCTTCTCTATAATAGCCAGCGATACAATTTCTAGATATACCAAGTTTTCTTAAGTGCTCATCAATTAGCACTCGAACACCACAGCCAGGTTCTCTATTGATCATCACCACATCTGATTTTGTTAAATCAGACCAATCGTTAATATTTTTGGGATTGCCGTTATAAACATAAAATCCTTGCATTCTATATGCTAAGTTGACAAGGATGCAGGAAAATCCAGGGAGAAGTCTGCGAACATAAGGAATATTATAAATCCCTGTCTCACCATCCCATAGATGGACAGAAGTAACATTTGCAGTTCCTTTATATAATTCGACAAGCCCATTGTAACTACCAATATAGCTTCTTAATGCACGAATTTTACTTGGATGCTTTTCTAAATATTTAGTTAATATGTCTAGAATTAAATCCTGGCCACAAATAATAATGTTTTTATCATTTTTTCCTGATTCAGAATTAGAATTAGCTAAGGTATTATCTTTATTAACATAATTAGAACTTATAATTGAAGTTTTTGTATCACATAAATTAGTTCTGCTTTTATTTTTATAGTTTTCAATATCATCATAATCTATTCTAATTTTTCTACCAACTCTATAAGAAGGAAGTTCTTTTCTTTTTATTAATTCATAAACAGTATTTTTTGATATATCTAAGATTTCCGCTACTTCTTGTGTGGAAAGCGATGTTTTACCATTCATATAATCACTACCTTTTAATAAATTTATGTAACCATAATTTTTATTATTATATTATATCAAAATATCAATAGCAACAATTGGAATGAAAACAATAGAATAAAAAAATATAATTGTAGGTAAAATCAAAAAAAAATATCAAAATAAAATTGTATGAATTGGTATATAAAAAAAATCTTTTTAACAATTTTAGTATTGTTTTATTATGATTCATATTTGAAAACGGAAATCATATATTATAAAAAAATACGTTTTTAATGAATATTTATTAATAAATAACGTTATATTATAACGAATTAATAAAATAATCATTGCATAATTATTAAATTCATACTATAATACAAATAACAGAAACAATAAATATTTAGGACATAAAAATTTACTTGGATAAAAAAAGTGAATTAAATTAGTACAAATTCATTTTTTTTATATAAATAAAAATGTATGAGGAGGATTAATTGGATGAGACAGGTAGCTATTTATGGGAAAGGTGGTATAGGAAAATCTACTACTACACAAAATTTAACAGCAGGTCTAGCTGAAATGGGAAAACAAGTTATGGTTATAGGCTGTGACCCGAAAGCTGATTCTACTAGATTATTGTTAGGGGGATTAGCACAAAAATCAGTTCTTGATACATTAAGAGAAGAAGGAGAGGATGTAGACTTAACAGCAATATTGAAAGAGGGATATGGACAAATAAGATGTGTAGAATCGGGAGGTCCAGAACCAGGTGTTGGATGTGCAGGTAGAGGTATTATTACATCTATAAACATGCTTGAACAATTAGGTGCATATACGGATGATATTGATTATGTGTTTTATGACGTATTAGGCGACGTAGTTTGTGGTGGCTTTGCTATGCCGATAAGAGAAGGTAAAGCTCAAGAAATATATATAGT
>JAJXYA010000007.1 GCA_021780795.1 Bacillota bacterium
TGCTGGAATTATGTCACAATCTATCTGATTTTGAGTAAGCTTTTTAACTATTTTTTCAAAAGGCATATATTTTCCTGACCATTCAGCTTCAGCATGATACAATACAGCTACTGGCGCAATATGTTTTCCTCCTGAAAGCAAATGACTCATCCTATTAGTATAATCTGACCATATTTTCATATATTTAAATTGCGGATCATTTCCACCAGCATAAAAATGAGGAGGACAATCCCAATCTGGAAAAGCCTTAGGAGAAAATGCATGGGGAACAAAATTATTTACACCTCTAACAAGTAAATGGTCAGTAAGCCACTTCATAAACTTTAAGCCTTCCACCCATCCATAGGCACCGAAAAGCTCACACATAGTTCTGCCTTTTTTCTTAACATCCAAATGTGCTAAGGATGTTCCTAGCTTTGCAAGTCCGTAGTGAAAAAATTCTCCATTCCAGCCTGAGCTTGAAAATCCATCATGATAAAAATCCATGCCAGGTACTATTTGACCTCCAATAACATCTATTCCAGACATATCTTGCCCGTTTAATGCTCTAAAATAGTGACCTGCACCATATCCTAACCTACTGTGAGCGCCATTATCTTCAATAACATGTCCAATGTACTCTACATTATGTTCTCTGCACCAGTTTCCTAGCTGAGAAGTAAAGTTTTCTCCATAAAGTTTGCTTACAATGTCCATATAACTGTACCTTACTTTAGACATTTTCTCATTTCCTTCAGCAAACAAAAGAGGCATTACTCGTAAAGGCTTCTCACCAATCTCTTTTTCCATTAACGAAGGCATTTCATCACTCCAAGGCAATACCATTTTAGTCTTTCCAAGGGCTCCATCAAAACCTTTTATATTTCCAAGCCTAGGTTCATCTGAAAAAAATCCAGCAAAAGTATTACCGAAATCTTCTTTATATCTTTCATAGTGTGCTTCATAAACTGTATCAATTAAAACCTTTGTAGCATCTTTTACAAGTGGATTTAAATAGTCCTTTGTTTGGTCTTCACCTCCATTTCTTGTTTTGTAAACTACAAAAATGCTCCAAGCCCCTTCTGGCAAATCCCAATACAAAACTCCATCCTGAACAAATTCAGTTACATCTACAAGAGTTTCTTCGTCGAGTTTCATTTTTTGTGTATCTAAAACTTTCCCAGCTACTACCCCAATAACCTCGTCTTCATTTTTATAACCTGGCATTAAGGCAGCTCTTCCTTGAAAATATTTAACAATAAATGAAGAGTCTTTTAGTGGACCTTTAACATCTATTCTATGTGCATTCAAATACCATTTCCTTAATTCAGGATAATCAGTCTTTATCTTTCCTGCTGCATAGCCTGTTGGAAAATGACTGTCATCAAGTACCCACACCTTCATTTCTAGGTTTCTTGCCTCTTCCATTATAATATCTATATCTCTCCACCATAAGGAGCCAATGAAATCAGGATGTGGTCGTGATTCTATACAAACCGCTCTAATACCAGCACTATTTATTTGTTTCATATAATCTCTTAGTATACTCTCATCTTCTCCATGCTGCCAGAAGAAAGGCATAATATAGTTGTTCTCTCTGCCTTCAAGCACTTCTCTTATTCTTTCCATACTATTGCCCCCAATCTCATCATTTTATAATATTGACTAACCAAATTTAACATCCTATTAAATGTAAAGAAAATCAAGGGATTTTTCTGTAAAATTACATTGGAAATCCCTTAATTTTTTCACTTAAAACTTTTATGCTGCTTTTTCTTCAGAATTTACACCGAATAAAAACGTTAAAGCACAAGATACAATAAATGCTACAGCGCCGGAAATCCAAAATACTGCGAAGCTTTTATCTATACCAGCTGGATTTATAAACATTGGCGCTGCCAATAGACCACCACCAGCAAAGCCGTACATATACGTTCCCATAAAACCAGTAATTCCTCCAGCAATTCCGCCTCCAATAAAGGCTGATACGAATGCTTTTCTGTTTGGTAAAGCAATACCATAAATTATCGGCTCTGTTACACCTAATAAACCTGTAATAACATTTGAAAAACCAAAAGCTTTTTTCTCTTTATCTTTCACCTTCAAAGCATATCCTAGAGAAACTCCTGCTAAGGCAAATACGGTTACACATAAAATTGCATTTACTGGGTCCTTGTGCATAGTTGTAATGTTATTTATTAAAATTGGTATAAAAGCATAATGAAGACCAAATATTACAATAACCTGCCAAAATGCTCCTAGTAATATTCCTGCTAATATCGGACTAAAACGATAAATTCCTGATGTTCCTGCTGCTAGTCCAGAACTTATATACGTTCCAATAGGTCCAATTACAATAAAAGTTAATGGTACTACAATCAAAGCTGTTAAAAATGGATTAAACATTAACTGTAATGATTGATGCAAAATCTTCTTAAATAATTTTTCTACCTTAGATGCCACATACACACTCAATATTATTGGGAAAACTGAACTTGTATAGCTCATTAAAACTACTGGTATTCCTAAAAAATCCATAGGTGTGTGCTTATTAAATGCTGTGATTATATCTGGATATACAAGTGCTGCTCCTATTGCTGCACCTAGATATGGATTTGATTTAAACTTAGTTGCTGCAGAAAATCCAATTATTATTGGCAAGAAATAAAAGAAACCATCTCCAAATGCATATAATATCTGATATACCCCTGAGGTTGTTGATACTAGATGAAAAGTAGTGCAAATTGCTAGTAGTGCTTTCATAACACCTGCGCCACCTAATGCTCCAAGTACAGGAGCGAAAATACCAGTAATAGTTTTGAAAAATGTGTTAAATATATTATCCTTTTTACCCTCAACTTCTTTTTCTTTAGTACTTTCATTTTTAGTTCCTATTATTTCATATACAGCATCAAATGCTTTTTCAACTTGATTGCCTATTACTACCTGATATTGTCCACCCTGCTGAACTACTCCTAAAACACCTTTAGTAGCTTTTATTTCTTCTGTTTTTGCTATAGTTTCGTCTTTAAGTACAAATCTTAATCTCGTTACACAATGTGTTAAATCTTGAATGTTTTCTTTTCCGCCAACAAGTTCTACAACTTGCTTTGCTAAAGTATTAAATTCCATTTTTACCCCTCCCATTATTTTCTTGAAATATTAAATTTATAATTTCTATGTTTTAATGATAACATTTTCACTACTACGTAAAAATATCAAAATCAAAGGCATTGACTAACCAAACTTAATATAGTATTATAACTTTTATAGATTACTTTTTTATGTATAGATATAGGAAAGAGGATATTATATGGATTTTAATGAATTAGACAATATACTGAGACCTTTAACAGAACATGAGAAAACTTACAGAGATACTCCAATTGCTTCTAACATGTACGATAAACTTCCTAATATCACTGATAATAAAGGAAGAAAGATTTATACTTTCGATGATAGTACTTTAGTAACAACTGCTAATATTAAAATTTCAAAGCATTCCCGTTACTCTATCGTACCTATGCATACCCATACTTTTTTAGAACTCAGCTATGTATATTGTGGAAAACTTGAAGAAATCGTTAATGATAAAAAAGTAATTCTTTCAAAAGATCAAATTATTATTGTAGATACAGGGGTGCCACATTTTATTTTGCCAACCTCTGAAGAAGATATTATTATTAATATTTTGATTAGAAAAGAATATTTTTCAACATCCTTTCTTAGTAGATTATCTACAAAAGGAATTATTTCGGAATTTTTAGTTAATGCAATCTCAGATAAAAAAAATCATGATAATTACCTTATTTTTAACTCTGAAACTAGCCGTAGAATTCCTAATATTATAAGAGAACTTATGTGTGAATATTTTGACAAATCTTTATGTTCAGAAGAAATTATAGATTGCTACATGATACTTTTATTTTCTGAGTTACTACGGGTATTTCAATATGATTCAAATAAATCTCAGTCATATTCCTCTGGCAGAGCGACGATTATAGATATACTTCAATATCTTGAAGATAATTTTATGACCTGCACCTTAGCTTCAACTGCCACTCATTTTAATTTTCATCCTAACTACTTAAGTGCACTTATAAAAAAGACTACTAATAAATCTTTTAAAGAGCTTATTCAAGCCCATAAGCTGACAAAAGCTTCTATTTCATTAATAAATACCGATGTTCCTATTTACGAGATTTCTAATGAAATAGGCTATGACAACTTAAGCTTTTTTTATAAAAAGTTTAAAAATTATTTTGGAATTACTCCAAACGAATATCGTGATAAATATAAAAATATATAAATATGTATTTTCACCCTAATTTATAGCACCTTATAAAAACTTAAAAGTACATTTTCAGGTAACCTTTTTGCATAGCATACAAACATAGAATTATTCATCCACCTATATTTTTCACTATAAACCTCAAAGGTTGGAACGGTTCTAAAGTAATAAGCGTTTGGATCAACAAACTCACCATTTTTTACAGCTTCTACATACTTATCTGGAACGGTTCTAATGCCGTTGTTTTCGATATATATTGCAGTTCCATCCTCTAACTGTATAGCATATCTTGCAGAAAGCTCACATCTTCCATCTGGTCTTATTATTTGACTGTCTATTCCTCCAGGCAAAACTTTTCCGCTAAATCCTTTCCCTGAAACTTTACCAGATAAAATTGGAATAAGCTGCCTTCTTCCTACGATTTCGTCCTGTCCTACTAATATAGGTTTATCCACTGTTATTTCAATAGTAAATACTTCTTCAAAACCTAATTCATTGCTTTTCATTAATTTTCACTCCCTAATCTATTATTTTTTCTATACAATCTTCAAGCCATTCTATGTAGTTCTTTTCTCTCATTATCGCACCATTTAATACAATATAATCTCCAAAACCAGGAGAAGAAACTTTTGCTATTTCCTTTTTCTTTGATAATTCATCCATACCATCCTTTAAATAGCTTAACCTTTCCATATGCTTATTTAGCTGACTTTTAAACTGCTTTAGCAATATATCCTTATCCATTTCATCTGCAAAGTAAGCTCTTAGTTTAAAAATATCTTTTGGAGTTGGCTCTAAAGGTTCATCCTTTTCCAGCCACTTTTGAAGTGACTTTTTACCCTTTTCAGTTATTGTATATAACTTTTTTTCAAGCTTTTCCCCTTGAATTATCGTTTCAAATAAAATAAGCCCTTCATCTGTAAGCTTCTTTAGCTCCGGATAAATTTGACTATGTTTTGCATACCAAAATTCTACCAAACTATCATTAAATTCTTTAGTTATATCATATCCTGTTGATGGTTTCCTATTTATTATTCCTAAAATTGCATATTTTAAATTCCTCATATATGTTACCTCTCAATATTTTATATTCTTATTTTATCATTAGTTTTTAAAAAGTTAAAATAAAGTTTTTGTTTGATTCAACATCACAATATGTAAATATTGACATGTTATATGGCAAGACGTATAATTAATTTATACTGTTATATAATAAAAACAGCAAAAACGCAT
>JAJXYA010000490.1 GCA_021780795.1 Bacillota bacterium
AGAAGCCCATTCCTGCCATGTACTGTGCAACTCCCATAGCTTCTCTTGCTTCTATATTGTTAGGCTCAAATACTGCTTTTTCAAGATTTTTTGCAATAAGTTCGATTGCTTTAAGTTCAAAGGTATTAGTTAATACCCATGCTCCTTTTGTTATGTAGCCTTCTATAGCATGAGTTAATGCATCCATGCCAGTAGCTGCGGTTAAACCTTTTGGCATTGAACTCATCATTTCTGGGTCGATGATAGCAAGCACTGGAATATCTTTAGGGTCTACACAAACCATTTTCTTTACTGCATCTTCATCTGTTATTACATAGTTTATTGTAACTTCAGCTGCTGTACCTGCAGTTGTTGGAACTGCGATTATTGGTACTGACTTATTTTTAGTTGCTGCTACACCTTCAAGTGATTTTACATCTGAAAATTCGGGATTGTTTGTAACAATACCTATTCCTTTAGCTGTATCCATTGAAGATCCTCCTCCAATTGCTAAAAGGAAATCTGCTCCTGAAGCTGCAAATGCTTTAACTCCTGTTAAAACATTTTCTATTGTTGGATTTGGCTTTACATTATCGTAAATTTCAAATGGAATACCTGCATCTTCTAAAGTCTTTGTTACTTTTTGTGCCACATTAAATTTTATTAAATCTTTGTCTGTAACTACAAATGCTTTTTTAAATTGTCTGCCTTTAACTTCCTCTGGAATAACAGAGATAGCTCCTTGTCCAAAATATGATGTTTCGTTTAGTACTATACGGTTTACCATTTAATTCACTCCTCACTCAATCTTGTTATCGTTTACTAGCTATTTTAATTATATTTTTCGCAGTACTAAATTAATATATCTAAAGGTAATATATTTTTTATCCTTATTTGCAATCATATCTTTGCCTGAGCAAATCTTGGTTTCCGATAATAGGCAAAATCTCAATTTCAGTATTTCATGAAACTTCCTCTAACTTTTTATTTACCTTGTTTGAAAATTCCACATTACTTTTATTATTATCACCTAGCTTTGAAACCTCTAAAACTATAAAATTATTTTATTATAATCAATATCTCATTAAATGATTTTAAATTATAAGTTGCTTTGTTACTAAATAATGCATCTCCAATAGCAGCACTATCCATTTTTCCTTTTATTGCTGCCTCAATTCCTGCTACAGCATCTTCTACAATCATACATTTCTCTGGTTGCAATTTTAGATACTCTGCTGCTTTTAGAAACACTTCAGGATCTGGCTTTGAATTAGTTATATTATTGCCGTCTGAGATAGCATCAAAAAATCCTTCCAGTCCGATTTGCTTTAAAATATATTTTGTATTCTTACTCGATGAGCCAATAGCTAACTTAAGCCCTCTTTTTCTTAGTTCAATCAATGTTTCTTTAACTTCATCACTTAAGTCTCTCTCACACATTTTTGATAAAAGCTCTTTATATATATTATTTTTTTCTTCTGTATAATCAATCTTTTCTTTTTCTGAAATAACTCCACTATATTTTTCGAGAATTATATTAAAGCTTTCCATTCTACTTACACCACGTAACCGATTATTAATCTTTTCATCGAAATAAATACCCAATTTATCCGCAATTGCCTTCCAGGCTTCAAAATGATATTTATCTGTATTACAAATGACTCCATCCAAGTCAAAAATTATTGCTTCATATTTCATTACAACCGCCTCCAAGGTTAATAGGTGCAACCTTTTAAGTTACACCTATTATCATATTAATTAATATTTTGTATCTTCTCTTCCACAGAATGGATCTATTGGATTTACTCCTTTAAATTGGCTTTTCCCTAGTATTTTATCTATTACCTTTTCTAAAACAAACTCATTATTTGAATAGCAGTTTATATAAGTCTTTATCATCGGTACATCTAAAAGATGATATGGATTAGCCACACTAATAAACATGGTAGGAACTTCTTCAACAAACCAAGGGAGATTGTTCCCAGCTCCAAAAAAAGTATGCCAATTAATACGAGATACCGTTTTATTGCTTGCATTTTCAATATTTCCTATATATAATACTAGATCATATTTCTTTTTTATATCAGCACAATTATCAAATCTAACATCTATACTAATTTCTGGAATGTAATCAAAAACTTGAAAGCCTTCATCAATTAGCCTCTCTTTAACCTTTTTATATACTCTCTCATTTGATTCACCATTTCCTAATATCTCTAATAATACTTTCTTGTGTTTATCAGAAGAAATTGGTAATAATTTTTGTGTATCCTTTACTAACGTTATAGAGTTGTCTGCACAATCACAAGCCCATTCTAAATGTTCTTTTGAACGTAAAACTTTCAATTCTTCTTTACCTTTTGTTAATGTATTATTACTTTGAGCTTCATGTAATTTTAATGAAGCTTTTGTAGCTAGAATTCTTGTTAAAGCATCTGTTAATCTTTCTTCTGTTATAATTCCTTTTTTATATCCATTCATCATAAAATCATAGTCTTCATCTAAATCCTTATTAAAGAGGAACATATCACATCCGATTGCAATTGCTGTAGGTACTGCAAGTTCCCTCTCCATAGCAACTGTAAATCCAACCATTGGAGTAGCATCTGTAATAATCATTCCATTAAAGCCTAATTTTTCTCTTAATAATCCAGTTACTAATTCTTTTGATAACGTTGCTGGCACTATTTTATCTCCCAATTCGGGATTTAACTTCTTTTGATAAGCTGGCATCGCAATATGTCCAATCATAGTTGTTAATGCTCCTGCTTCAATTAACCCTTTATATACTTTTCCAAAAGTTTTATCCCACTCTTCACATGATAATGTATTTACAGACGTTAAGAGGTGTTGATCTCTTTCATCTACACCATCTCCAGGAAAGTGCTTTATAGATACTGCCACATTGCATTCTTTTGCTGCTCTTAGATATTCTAATCCATTAGCTAAAACTTTTTCGGGATCATTCCCATAAGTTCTTACATTTGTAATTGGATTTCTAAAGTTCATATCTATATCCACAACGGGTGCAAATGCCCAGTTACACCCAACTGCAGCACCTTCACTGCAAGAAATTTTACCTAATTTATATGCATATTCAGTATCATCAGTTGCTGCTACTTGCATTTGTTTCCCATAAGCTGTCCCATCAACAGCTGTTCCATCACCGCCAGCTTCTAAGTTAGCAGCAATCAATAGCGGAATTTTTGAGTTTTCTTGTAAGAAATTATGAGTTTTTTGCATTTCTGAACCCTCACCATTTCTAAAAAGTATTCCTCCAATATGCTTTCTCAAAATAACATTTTTTAAATAATTCTCATCTGCTGACATTCCTATTGGACAAAATAATTGTCCTATTTTTTCTTCTATTGTCATATTATCTATTGTTGTTTCTACCCATTTGATATCTTCTTCTGACAAATAGAAAGGTTTTTCTTTTAAATTTATCATATTACTGCACCTCTTATTTTGTAATATTTACTGCTTTTTCACTTAATTCTTTTGCTATATCCTTCAAAGCAATTTCCCAATTAATATTAAATCCAACGTCTCTATCTGCTATTTCTGCTAATTTATTATCTGAAATATATTCTAAAAACTGGCATTCCACTACTTCAGGTATTATCTTTTGTAAAATAGCTTTTGTTTCACCATTTTCAATTAATTCACTAAGCTTATTGTTTAAAGAATAAATATATCTATAATCCTTTGATGGCATATATTCAAAGCTATATTTTCCAGATGTAAGTTCACAAATAACATCATTGTTTTTTTCTATTCTTACTATTTTACTTTCATTTAGTTGAATCCCATTTACACATATTTTTCCTATGGCTGCATCAGGCAAAATCAATTGTGCTTCAGTGTTAAAAGGGACTTCGAACTGAAAACTTAACCTACCATCGTCCTGAAGCTCCCAACTACTTTTTATAAGACCACAGGGAGAATAAAACTCTGCCTTAGCATACTTTAAGCTGCCATGTGGCTTTGGTGCTAATTTTATTTTCCTAAATCCAGGTACATCTTCCACTGGGTTTATTCCGCACATATTTCTATACATCCATTCAGCTATAGAGCCATAAGCATAGTGATTTAAAGAGTTCATTCCAGTATCCCCTATACTTCCATCTGGAAGGACAGAATTCCAACGTTCCCAAATTGTTGTAGCTCCAAGCTTAACAGCATATAACCAGCTTGGATAATCATCATTTAATAAAAGTTTATAAGCATAATCATTTGCCCCATTATCCGATAGTACTCTGCAAAAATATGAAGTACCTACAAAACCTGTTGTAAGGTGCATATTATCATGCTCAAGTTTTTGCCTTAATTCATTAATTATTCTTTCTCTATGTTTATCTGGAACTAAATTCATGTATAGTGCTACAATCATAGCTGTTTGAGTAGAAATTGAACATCTTCCATTTGGTGTGAAATATTCATTTAAAATTGCCTGTCTTATTTCTTCAGATAATTTTCTGTATTCTTTTTCAATCTTACTATTTCCTAGTACCTTAGCTGCTTTTGACACTAAGGCTGCAGAATAGCAATAATAAGCAGATGCAATATAATATTTATCTGTTCCCCCTATTAAATCTGAAGGATCTTTTCCATCTAATGCTAACCAGTCTGCGAAATGAAAACCTACAGTCCAAAGTCTGTTTCCTCCAGTTGCTTCATCTACTCCTTTTATGTAGTCTACCCAACCTTTCATTGTTTCAAATTGCTGTTCTAACTGCTGTTTATCTCCGTAGTGTAAATATAGGTTCCAAGGAATTATTGTTGCAGCATCTCCCCAAGCTGTTGACCCATTTCCATTAATAATACCACTCGGATTTTGTGGTTTTATTGATGGAACTACAAAAGGAACCGATCCTCCTAACCTCTTCTGTTCTTCTCTTAAGTCAAACATATATTTGTTATAAAATGCAGGTGAATACATATTAAAACAAGCTGTAGAAGAAAAAACCTGTGCATCTCCAGTCCAACCCATTCTTTCATCTCTTTGAGGACAATCCGTTGGCACATCTAAAAAGTTTCCCTTTTGTCCCCATAGAGCATTTTTAAATAATCTATTTACTAACGAATTTGAAGTTTCTATATTTCCTGTTATATTTAAATCTGAATATATTACACATCCAGTAAAATCTTCAATCTCAATATTTTCATCAAAACCAGAAAGTTTTACATATCGAAAACCATAATACGTAAAGTGTGGCTGGATTATTTTACAATCACCATTACATATATATCTAAATTCTGCCTTCGCCGTACGAAGATTATCCCTGTAAAAGCATCCATCCTGAAGTATTTCACAGAATTCTAACAAAAGTTCAGTATCTTTTTTTGCTTTTGTCTTAAATCTTATCCATCCAGTCATGTTTTGACCCATATCTAAAATAGTTTCGCCCTTTTTTGTGTGGATTATTTTTATAGGTCTAATTTCTTCTTTAATTTTTACAGGAAGACTTAATCTTGCTTTTAATTTTTCATACCCTAAATCAATTAGATTT
>JAJXYA010000053.1 GCA_021780795.1 Bacillota bacterium
AGCCAGGAAACAGCATATTCAATAGGTTGATTAATACTAACTTTTGAAGTGATAACCTCATAAGAAACACCTAAAGAAAATATAAAAGAAATAAACATTCCAATTATTGCAATTGAAGAACTAATACCTTTAAATCGTTTTGTAATAAAGGCAATAAGTAAAAATGCAATTGCAGGAAATATTGGAATTAACCAAGCTAAACGTATAAATACCATCATAACACCTACCATTTCAAAATATTGAAATCTTCTACATTAGTTGTAGTATGACTGCGGTAAATATTTAATATAATAGCTAAACCTACAGCAATTTCGGCTGCTGCAACTACAATAACAAATATAGCAAAAAGGTGTCCTGTGACCTTTTCTGGTGCTAAAAATCTATTAAAAGCTACTAAATTAATATTGACTGCATTCATCATGATTTCTACTGACATTAATACACTGATAACATTTCTTTTTGCAAAAGCTCCATAAAGACCAATGCAAAACAAAGCTGCTGCGAGTATTAGATAACCCTCTAAACCAACCATTTAATTTTTCACTCCTTTAGCTAAAATAATAGCTCCGACTAAAGCTATTAATAAAAGTATTGCTGAAACTTCAAATGGAATCATGTAATTTCCAAAGAATCCATCTGCAATAGCATCAATGGTATTTTCTATATTTAAATTCTTATAAGTAAAATTACTAACCAAAATTAAACGTGTGATAATCACAAAGAATCCTGAACAAAATATTAAACCGGTCCATCTTAATTTATTAAATGGATTACTGTTTTTCATTTCAATTTTTCGAGTAAGCATTATAGCAAATACAATTAAAATTGAAATAGCACCAGCATAAATTAAAATTTGTGCCAAAGCTAGAAAATCAGCTTCAAGCAAAATGAAAACTACAGCAATACCTATAAAGGTTACAATCATTGATAACGCACTATGGATAATATTTTTTGAATGAACGACACCTATAGCAAAAGCTAAAATTAAAAATGCTATAGGCAAAAAAACAAAAGCTGGTATCATTATAAATCCTCCTTACTGTAAGACATATAAAAGAAAATAATAGGTCCTTAATGCAAAATACTAGTATGCTGGCCTGTTATTTTTTTGAATATTCCTTAAATAGTGTTAACTTAGTTTTAGCTCTACTATAAGCACTTAATTCAAAATCTGAAGTAACCTGTAATGCCTTACTTGGACAGCTTTCAACGCAGAGTCCACAAAAAAGACAATACCCTAATTCCATCTCATAGTTACTTAAATGCTTTTTCTTATTTTCATCTTTATAACTTTCAATATTAATAACTCTATTTGGACAACTCAATGCACAAATACCACAAGAAGTACACTTTTCTGAATCCAATTGAAAAGAGCAACGGGAACGTGGTGGTAATTTAGGATGTTCTTCTGGATACTGTTGTGTAATATTTTTTTCAAATAAATGTCCGAGTGTTACTCTAAGACCATTGATTAATCCTTTACCAAACATTAAATTACCCCCTTAATTAACTGAAATATTTTAATACCTATTCCTGTAACTAGAATATTCATCAAAGAAATAGGAATAAGATATTTCCAATTCAAAGACATCATATGATCCAGTCTGAATCTAGGAAAAGTCCATCGAACCAACATAAATAGCAATACCACTACATAAGTTTTTAAGATAAACCAAATCCATGAAGGTAATATAGGGCCACTAGCTCCACCTAAAAACAAAGTAACAGTGAGGGCTGAAGTAGCAAACATATTTGTATATTCAGCAAGATAAAAAAGCGCATATCTCATTCCGCTATATTCTGTAAATGGTCCAGCTACGATCTCCTGTTCTCCTTCTGCTAAGTCAAAAGGAGCTCTATTTAACTCAGCTGTTGCAGCAATAAGGTATATAATAAAGGCTATAGGCTGTAAAAAAATGAACCAAACCTTATCCTGTGCTCCCATAATTTCTGTTAAGTTTAAAGAGCCACTTATCATGACTACTCCTAGCAAAGAAAAAATCATAGGTATTTCATAGCTAATCATTTGAGCAACTACTCTCATTCCCCCTAAAAGGGAATATTTATTATTAGATCCCCATCCTGCCATTAAAATAGGTATAGAAGAGGTTCCAGATATAGCTAGAAAATAAAGCAATCCCAAATTTAAATTTACAGCAACCATATTTTTACCAAAAGGTAAGACAGCGTAAATTAATAAAGCAGGAACCATAACTAACAAGGATGCCATTACAAAGATTAATTTATCCGTTTTCTTTGGAATAATATCCTCTTTACCTAAAAGCTTAACAACATCCGCAACACTCTGAAATATTCCTCTTGGTCCAAATCTATTTGGCCCTAAACGTTGTTGCAAATACCCACAAAATTTTCTCTCTAAATAAATTAAATACATAGCATTGAACAAAACAAAAGCTACAATACCGATAAAATAAACTAAGCTCATAATTATATTTACTAAAGTATTTGGTATTCCTAATGCTAAAGTTAATCCTTTAATCCAATCAGATATATTTATAAATATATTCTCCATTTTTACCTCCTAAATTATCGGTCAATTTCGCCTAATATAGGATCAAGTGATGCAAGTATTGCAACCGCATCCTGAATTGTACTTTCTTTGGCCATTTCAGGAAAAGCACCTATATTAACAAAAGATGGCCCATGAATATGAATTCTATAAGGTTTATCTGACCCATCGCTTACCAGATAATAACCCAATGCACCTTTAGCTCCTTCAATTTGGTGATAAATATCTCCTTTGGGTGGTTTTATCAGCCTCGGAACTTTAGCTAAAACTGGTCCCTCTTGAATTTGTTCTAGTGCCTGTTTAATTATTTTTATACTCTCTTCCATTTCACCAATACGCATTAACCATCTTTCATAGCAATCACCATCTTTTCCCACAATTACTTTAAACTTAAAGCGTTCATAAATACCATATGGTGCATCACGCCTTAAATCTAAATCTATACCAGAAGCCCTTAAATTTGGACCTGTTAAACCATAAGCTAAAGCTTTTTCCCCGCTAATTATTCCAACACCTTTTGTTCTAGCTTCAAAAATTTCATTACCAGTAATGATGCGTTCATACTCTACAAAGCTCTTATCCATATCATTAAGGAAGCTTTTTAAACTGGGAATAAACTCTTCAGGTAAATCATAACTAACTCCACCGATACGCATATAATTTGTTGTCATTCTAGAACCACAAACCATTTCAAATAAATCTAGAACTTTTTCTCTATCTCTAAAAAAATACATCCAAGGTGTATGCCCATTTAAATCAAGAGCCATACTCCCTAGGAAAACTTGGTGACTTGCAATTCTTTGAAGCTCAGCCATGATTATGCGAAGATATTCTGCTCTTTCTGGAACTTCAATTCCCATAAGCTTCTCTACCGTTTGAACATAACCTAATTCATTTAACATTCCAGCTAAATAATCTAATCTATCAGTATAAGGTATAAATTGAGTATAGGTTCTGGATTCAGCTAATTTTTCCATACCTCTATGCAAGTAGCCAATAACATTTTCAATATTAACAATATGCTCCCCATCTAAAGTAAAAATTGCTCTATATACACCATGAGTACTAGGATGTTGAGGCCCAAAATTTAAAGTCATTTCCTCAGTATGCAAATCTTTATTATGTTCTATCATTAAACTTCCTCCTTTCTACCTACGGTCAATAACTTTAAAATTTTTTCTTAATGGATGACCAATAAAATCATCTGGGCATAATATTCTTTTTAGCTCTGGATGACCAATAAAATTAATTCCAAATAAATCATAAACTTCTCTTTCCTGAACATTTGCTGCAAGCCAATATTTAGTCAATGAAGGAATTTCAAGTTTTTCATCAAGTTTTACCTTAATTCTAATTAGCTCGTGAGTTGTTAATGACATAAAATGATAAATGCAGCTTAATCTGTCTTCTTCAACTGCTGTCAAATCAACTAAAAAATCAAACCCATATTCTTTCACCTTTTTTATAATATCTAGAAAAATATTTGCTTCTATATGAATGGTAATTTGTGTATTTTCTAAAATTTCAATGTCTTGTTTATATTCTGATCTTAATTCTGAGATCAGATTTTCACTAGTTTTACTCACTTATGTCCACCTCTTTCGGATGAATTATTTTTTCTTTTAATGTTAAAAGACCATTAATTAATGCTTCTGGGCGTGGAGGACAGCCAGGAATATAAACATCTACTGGTAAAAATGTATCTGCGCCTGGTACAACATTATATGAGTCTACAAAGGGTCCTCCACTAGTTGCACAGCTCCCCATAGCAATTACCCATTTTGGTTCTGGCATTTGTTCATAAACTTTTTTCACTACAGGTGCCATTTTTTCGGTGATTGTTCCTGCAACAATCATCAAATCTGCTTGCCTTGGTGAAGCACGAAAAACTTCATATCCAAAGCGTGCAATATCATAACGAGCACCTCCTGCTGCCATCATCTCAATAGCACAGCAGGCTAAACCAAAGGTTAAAGGCCAAAAGGAATGAGCGCGGCAAAAGTTTAAAGCATCATCCACTTTTGTTAATATAATATTTTTTTCTATTTGTTCTTGAACATATTTATCTTCATTTAAATTTATTTCCACTCTAATGCCCCCTCTTTCCACGCATACCATAATCCAATAATTAAAATACCTATAAAAATAACCATTTCAAAAAGTGCGAATAATCCTAGTGATTTAAACTTCACTGCCCATGGTAATAAAAATACTGTCTCAACATCAAAGAGTAGAAATACTAGGCCGTACATAAAGTAACTAACCTTAAATCTAATCCAAGTTGGACCTGTGGTTTCAACACCACACTCATAAGTAGATAACTTTTCTTCATTTGGCTTCTTAGGCCTTACTAAGGAAGCAGTTAATAAAACAACCATTCCAAAGATGAATGAAGCTATAAGAAAAATTCCAATAATCAAATAATCTTGTATCATTTTTATCTCCTCTCAAAACAAAATGTTTTATTTATACTCTCCACGCTGGAAGTATATCATTTAAAAACTATTAAATTATTAATGGTTTTCTATTTGATCATATATTACCAAATTCTTATGAAGTTATTATGAAGAAAATTTATAGGAAAACTTTTTTAAAGCTTAATCTCGAACCATATAAAATTGAAATAAGGCCTTCTATTACCGCAACAAGTAAAAAGTCATGTAAAAGAAGAATTACTCCTTTTACATGACTAACATTTTGTTATCTATAATTTAATGTACTATTTATCCGATAGCTAGCATCCGTAACACTCCCACTTCTTCAAGTGGGAGATAACGGCTGCACGCTCCTGGATAAGTTCAACTAAGATTCAGATGGGGATCAAACCCCACCTGAATCAAGTTTCACTTGATTCTATAATATTCCTCTTCACTTATTTCTCCACGAGCTAATCTTTCATTTAATATATTTAAAGAATTGTCTTTAACTCTGCAAACTTGAAGGTTATTA
>JAJXYA010000113.1 GCA_021780795.1 Bacillota bacterium
AATTTCTGAAATGTTAGTGCTAGGACCAAATAGATATTCAGCATATAATTTTCCTGCATATGCTGCAGTAAGAATGATAAATATTGAAGAAGTTATTACAAGAATGGAGATTATAGTTTCAGCAGTGTTTTTGATAGGTGGATTTGTGAAAATAAGTGTGTGTACCTTAGTTTGTTGCAAAGGAATATCTAGATTATTCTCTTTTGAGGATTATAGGTTTCTGGTAACGCCAATAGGTATACTAATTATTATAACTGCAATTTCTAGCTATGGTAGTATAATGGAAATGTCTCAGTGGATTAAGGAAACATGGAATTACTATGCTTTGCTATTTCAAGTGGCTTTACCTATTATTATACTTATAGCAGGGGAAATTAAGGTAAGGCATAAAGATAAACTGTTTTAATAAAAGTTATTAACAATATTATTTTGTTTTCCTTAAAAATATTATATTATAAATGAAAGCACCCTTAGCTTAATTAATCTAAGGGTGCTTTTGAGTTTTCATTTTCTTCAGCTTTTTTATTAAGGCTTTTCATTATATCCACTACTTTAATTAAGTATTCCTCATCTTTTAATACTTATTAGGGGGTTAAGAATTACTCTTATAATTTCAAGGAATCACCTCTAAGAATTTGATGTCGCTTATAATTATTATCAAAGTTTTTAAGAAATTCTTTCGCGCAAACTTCACCAGAATAATATAAATCCATAATTTTTTTATTAGAGATGTTAAAATCTGTGGTTTTAGTATCAAGAGTATTAATTTTTACAGTTCGCAGATAATCCATTTCTCTTATATGAATATCATCTTGGGCTTCTAGCATAGTCTCAATAATTGAGCTAGTAAAATTAAAGATATTTGTGATTTTATGTTCTCGTATTTCTTTATTTCCTCCAAGTTTAAAACCAATGGTTGGCCAGCGAGGAATGTGATTTACATCAAAAAGCCAAACTGGATAATTGCTTAAAACACCGCCATCAACAATGAGAGACCTTTTATTATTATTTACATTATTTAAATTTACAGGTTGAAAAAAATAGGGAATAGATATGCTCATTCTTATTGCCAAACTTACTTGAAGTTCATCAGGATTTAATCCGTATTCTGCAATGTCTTCCGGTAGTATAAGCATCTTTCCTTTGCTAATATCTGTTGCTATAATGTGCAGTTTATATTTTCTTTTATATTTATTATTGTTTAGGAGAATACCATTTTCTTCTGGGATAATCAAATCTCCAAAGGTCACTTTTTTCTTATTTGTAAGCTTAAGTTTATGCGACAGAACTTCATCCATCCAGTTTTTTAAATAATCACCTTCAAAAATACCTTTTTTAAAAAGTAGATTGCTTATATTAGAGAGTATAGGTAGATTAAAGTGCTTTTTACCAGCAATTTTCTTATAGTCTAGCTGTAGCATTATTTTTTTGATCTCTTCAGCTGGAAAGCCCGCTGCAACAAGCGTAGCTACAATAGAGCCAGCAGAAGTTCCTGAAACATTTCGCCATTCATATCCATTATCCTCAAATATTTTTAAGGCACCTACAAGACCAATGCCTTTAATTCCTCCACCTTCAAAAACTGCATCCGCAAATTTTCTGTTATTATAAACATCCACATATATCACCCCTTTATGAGTAATATATGAATAAGTATATCTGCATGCCATATATTTAAAAAAATTTTAAAGTTAAATAATGTTTCCACTTATCTACATATAACTAAACAAAAACTTTTTAAGGGTCTCTTCACATTTTTTTTATGAAAAGAATATTATACATTATAATCATTTCATAAAAGGGGTACTATATGAAAAAACTAGAAGAATACACACCTTGCGAATTAGCTACTTTAGCAATAGTATTAGCTATTATAATTGCTGGAAAGCTTAATATTGATCAACAAAACGTAATAGGTAATTTAGTACTAGGTGTAGGACAGAGTATTTTGATAATAGCAGCTCAGGGTCAATATGTTGAAACACAGAAACAAAATCAACTAGGAGATAATGGAAATAGCAAGTCGAGTGGTAGTAATAAAGATTTGCAAAAGCAGATAGACGAACTTAAGGAATATATTAAAAAGTTAGAAGATAATATGAGCTGTTAAGAAAACGCACTGGTTAAAAGGTGCGTTTTTTATGATTTGACATTACAAGAAACTTTAGGTAATATATATGTGTAAAGTAATTAAATATTAAAAACTGGGGGAGTCAATATTTTTGTCTGAGAGGAAACAGTTTAGTTTCGACCCTTATAACCTGAATTGGATAATGCCAACGGAGGGAAAATGTGATTTGCATTTAGTTTGGAATAAAAACTATATAAATGGTGCAAAGTTATAGGTTATAAAACCCTTCGTTCAATTAAGAGCAAAGGGTTTATTTTATTGTTTTAATTACTAAGTTAGTACAAACATAACATAAAGTTTTAAGGAGGAATTGAAATGTCGGTTGTAAATGTAAGTCTTCAAGTTATACCAGTTGTGGCAGAGGAAAGAATTTACCCTGTAGTAGACAAAGTTATAGAGTATATTCAAGCTAGTGGAGTAAAATATGAGGTTGGACCAATGGAGACAACTATGGAAGGAGAACTGGATGAACTTTTAGATATTGTAAAAAAGGCTCAAGAAATTTGTGTGAAGCATGGAGCATCTAGGGTTGTTTCTATGGTTAAAATAGATTATAAAGATGAAGGCGTGACTATGAATGAAAAAACATATAAATATAGAAAATAAACTTATTCCCATGGTTTTCCAATTGTTAGTTCTTTTTATATGGCAGATATCTATAGATAAATGGAAGGTTCCACAATACATATTGCCTTCACCAAAAGACATTATTATTACCTTGGTTAATATAGTTCCAAGTATTACTAAGCATATTTATGCAACTTTATATGAGGCCTTGGTTGGATTCGTATTATCAATTTTAGTTGCATTGCTTTTAGCTATTTTAATGGATAATGTAAAACTTATAAAAAAGTGTATATATCCAATTTTAGTAGTATCTCAAACTATTCCTATTATTGCCTTAGCGCCGCTTTTTGTAATATGGTTTGGTTTTGGAATATTGCCTAAGATTATTGTGGTAGTACTAGTATGTTTTTTCCCAATAGTTATTAGTTTGATTGATGGCTTAGAATCAGTAGACAAGGATATGATAAATCTTTTAAAGACTATGGGTGCTAGTAAGCTTCAAATTTTTACCATGGTGAAGCTTCCAGCCTCTACAGTGAATTTTTTTTCAGGACTTAGAATAGCAGCAACTTATAGTATAATGGGGGCTGTTATTGGAGAGTGGCTGGGAGGAGATAAGGGCCTTGGGGTATACATGATAAGAGCTAAAAATTCCTATGCCCTTGATAAAGTTTTTGCGGTAATTATAATTATTGTAGTACTAAGTATGGGGTTATTTGGATTCCTGTACTTATTACAATATTTTTTTACTCCTTGGAGTAGAAATAAAGCAGATAAGAAAAACTAAATTTATTAAATATTAACGATTAAATATTTTATTTGGAGGTACATTATGCTAAAGAAAGCAATTTCATTATTATTAACAGTTTCAATGACTGCAGTTTTATTTGTGGGTTGTGGTACAAAGAAAGAAGCTGTAAAGAAGGTAGAAGCTTTAAAAAAGGTTACAGTTATTTTAGATTGGGTACCAAACACTAATCATACTGGTCTATATGTAGCAAAAGACAATGGATATTTTAAAGAAGAAGGTCTTGATGTGGAGATTATTCAACCAGCAGAAGGAAGTACCTCAAGTTTAATTGCTGCAGGTAAAGGGGATTTTGGTATAAGCTATCAAGAAGATGTAACCTATGCTAGAACCGCTAAAGACCCACTTCCAATAAAGGCTATAGCTACAATTATTCAACATAATACTTCTGGTTTTGCAGCACCTGTGGGAAAAAACATTAAATCTCCTAAGGATTTTGAAGGTAAAACCTATGGTGGATGGGGTTCTCCTTCAGAAACTGCAATATTAAAAGCACTTATGGAAAAAGATAATGCTGATTTTTCAAAACTAAAAATGGTGGATGCAGGGTCAGAAGATTTCTTTGCTGTAACTAAGAAAAATATTGACTTTGAATGGATATTTTATGGATGGACAGGAATAGAAGCTAAACTTAAAAATATACCTATAAACTATATTGATATTGGAAAACTAAATCCGGATTTAGATTATTATACTCCAGTAATTATCGCTAATGAAAATAAATTAAAAGAGAATCCGGAGCTAGCAAAGAAATTTTTAAAAGCTGTTACAAAAGGATATGAATATTGCATGGAAAAACCTGAGGAAAGTGCCAAAATTTTATTGAAGAATGCACCAGAGACAGATGCAACTCTTGCTATAGAAAGTCAAAAATATTTAAAGAATCAGTATAAAGCAGAGTCTAAAAGATGGGGTGAAATGAAAGAATCAGTTTGGAATAATTACACCAAATTTCTTTTAGATAGAAAGCTTATAGGAAAAGATATGAAAGCAAGTGAGGCGTTTACTAATGAGTACTTACCAGACTAGTAAGGAAAAATTGAGGATATTAAATATTAAAAAAAATTTTGGAAGCATGAATATAATAAATGATGTTTCTTTTTATGCTAAGGAGAATGAGTTTATAAGTTTACTAGGGCCAAGTGGCAGTGGTAAAAGTACAATTTTTAATATTATATCAGGTCTTTTACCTCAAGAATCAGGTGAAATTATAATTGATGGAGAAGAATGCTCTGGTAAGCTTAGAAAAGTAAGCTATATGCATCAAAAGGACTTACTGCTTCCGTGGAAAAATATTGTAGATAATGCTACTCTGTCTCTTATCATAAGAGGAAAAACTAAAAAAGAGGCAAGAGCTATGGTACTTGGTCACTTTAAAACCTTTGGACTCGAAGGTTTTGAATATAAATATCCTTTTCAGCTTTCAGGAGGTATGAAGCAGAGAGCTGCATTACTTAGAACATATATGTCATCAGCTGATATTATGCTACTGGATGAACCTTTTGGTGCACTTGATGCAATTACTAGGTCAAAGATGCACTATTGGCTTTTAGACGTGATTAAAGAACTAAAAGCTACTATTATCTTTATAACTCATGACATTGAAGAAGCAATATTCTTATCAGATAGAATTTATGTATTATCAGACAAACCAGCAACTATAAAAAAAGAAATAATTGTTGATTTACCTAAAAATAGAACTAAGGATATAATTACATCAGAAAAATTCAATGAAATAAAAAGAAGTATTTTACAAACATTATAAATAAAACACTCAGCTTAAAAATAATTAAGTTGGGTGTTTTATTTATAATACGCACTATAAGCGTATTATAAATTACTAGTTGTGAGAAAATATAATAATAAGTCACATGAAAATAAATAACAAGTCAATATCACACACATTTTGACTGATTCTTTATTTTCAAGTTCCTATCAACTCAATATTGGAGGAAATAAAATGAAAAAGG
>JAJXYA010000182.1 GCA_021780795.1 Bacillota bacterium
TTCATTGTTTGATATTTAGATTCATCAGCTGAATCTATAGAAGCCTTAATTTCAAAATAATATTGACCATCTTTAACTGTTTCATATTTCCCACTAACAGGGTTATAATTAGTTAAATCCCATATCAAAGGAGATGATTCTTCATAGTTATCATCTTGAAGTACGTCAATAGGATCTGGAGACCATAAAGATTTATACAAATCTTTTTCCACTCCAAGACCTCGGACTAAATTTCCATCTTTATCAACTACGTCAACAATCATAGTTTTAGCATCTCTAAGCAAGGCAATTTTAGGATTTACGCTTACTTTTCCCTTCGCTGCAGTTACGGCAATCAAGTTTTCGTCAACTATTGGTAATGAAGTAATTTCGTTTATATACGCTACACCTAGAAGGGACTCATCACCGCTTTCACCTGATTGATAAACACCGGTTTGCCCCAAATATGAACCTTTATCCCAAATAGGTTTATCCATTATTAAAGACTCATTCCATTCCCCATAGAAACCCATATATGGAACCCCAAGTACTTGTCCATCTTTTGAACTAGGCTCAAAGGTCAGGAAACCCTCTACAAAAATCCCTTTAGGTGTAGCTTTGGGTATACTCAAAGTAACTTTTAGTTCTACTGTAGATCCAGCTGGTACAGTTACCTTATCCTTATCAAAGGAAACCGTAGCTCCGTCTAGAGTTATATCTCTTGCTTCATCACCCTTATCGCAAAGGACAATATTTGGAGTTTTAACGGTATAGGTTTCATCCTTAACTCCATAATTTTTAAATGTTAAAGTGAATTGCTTTGTAAGGTCATTGATTTGTTTTAATTCAACAGCGGCGTTTCCATTTTCATCTACAATACATACATTAGATTTAACAGCAGCAGCAGCGTCTATTAGGCCAGCACCTTGTCTCCTCGGAGAAAATGGAATTAACTCTTCTCCTGACGACGCATCAATTTGTGGCTTCGCTGTGTTTATTACGAACTGTTTTGCAAGTTCAGCCTTCGCTTTGGGTGTTAAGGTATTTAATTTTAATTCTTTCATATGCTGCAATACTAACGCCATGATTCCAGCTGTATGGGGAGAGGCCATAGAAGTTCCAGACATATATTTATATTCATTATCGTTAACAGTTGAGAGGATGTCTCCACCAGGAGCAGTTACCTCCGGTTTAAATTCTAAATCAGGTGTAGGACCCCATGATGTAAAGTCTGACATTTCTCCTTTAGTAGGATTCTCGATATTGACCTTCTTATCTGGAAATTTAATTTTTGTTCCACTTTCTAAAGAATTTTGTATTTGAGATCCATCTTCGCTAGTTATAAATATAGATGGAATTTTAACATTAGAATCGGTAGCCATATTGATAAAGCCTTTTTCATCATCACGATTAAAAATAATTGCTGCAACAGCACCTGCAGCTTGCGCATTTAATTTCTTTTCTATAAAAGAAATATCTCCTCTTTTAATTAATGCTACTTTCCCTTTTAAATCTTTATCTTTAATATCTTCAAGAGTTCCGAGACCACAATCAACTACGTCATATTCACCTTTTAATATTCCGATAGGGGTGATTTCTGAAGGAGAATATGCAACATCCTTGTACTCATTACCTACTTTATAAGTTAATGCTGGAGTTATAAGTTCGCTATTTTGAATAGATGCTACACTGAGTGCTTCTTTTGCTATACTTGGAGCACCAACAACTGATGTATCTACTATATCTTCAACTTTTTCAGGAGAAGTGGAGTATGCAGAGTTTCCAGCAGATACTACTACAACTACACCTTTTTCTTCAGCTTCATTTATAGCCTTTTGTATAGGTGAACTTTTTTCTACAAAGCCTGAATCGGAGCCTAAACTCATATTTATTACATCAGCACCAAGTTTTACAGAATCTTCTATAGCTGCAACTACATCTTCATCATTACAACTAGGGTAATCAGGATCATTAGAAAATACTTTCATTGCAAGTAATTGTGCTTCTGGTGCAACACCTTGTATTGCTTCAAATTTTGAAACCTCAGTAGGATTTCCATTTGCTGCTACTATGCCAGCTACATGCATTCCATGCATGCTACCATCATCAATTATATTTTGATTTTTATCGGCATAATTGTATCCATATGGTACTTTATCCGTAAAGTATTTTCCCTTTCCTTCCGGGTTTTTATTTTTTAGTTTTGCCTTTGAAGGATCAGTAAGTCTCATATCTTTATGCCTATAATCAATACCACTATCAATTATGGATATTACCATACCTTCACCTTTGTATTTAGAAACTTGCCATTCCTTTAGCACATTAGTTAAATCCTTTGCTGAAGTCATAGCTTCATTATAAGCAAGATCTTTAGTAAGTTCTTTTGCATTAGTATTAAATATAAATAAGTTTGAAGATAAAAGACTAACTGTAAGAACTAAGCTTAAAAGCTTCTGTCTATTCATAATTACCCCCTAATATTTTAAAATAATTTAATTACCATTATATCACAACCATGGTAAGTAATAAAATAAGCATAGTGAATTTTGCTTACAAATTATGTTAAAGTCATTATGAAAAAACAAATTATAATCTTAAACAATAAAACAAAATAGAATTAACTTTATGGTTTATTAGTATGTAAAAGATTGAAATTTCAACTAAGTTATGCTAAGGTTTTAGAAACTATGTATGGTTTTTTGTATATGCTTAATATAGAAAAGGCCTGCTACATAGTAAAAAGTGGAGATAGAGAGAGTATTTTAAAGATGAAGTGAGGGATAAGCATGATAAAAGCACTTTCTGAAGACAAGAAATTTTATAAAAGCATACTAACTATTGCTTTGCCTATAGCTATACAAAATTTAATCTCTAATTCTTTAAACATGGTTGATACAGTGATGATTGGAAAACTTGGGGTTACAGAAATTGCAGCAGTAGGACTAGCAAATCAATATTTTTTCTTTTTTGCATTGATATTATTCGGAATTAATAGTGGAGCAGGAATTTTCGTTGCACAATTTTGGGGCCAAAAGGATGTAAAAAACATTAGGAGGATGTTAGGCCTCAGTCTAATTACAGGTATTTTCGTTGCAATTATATTTACAATCGGAGGATTTTTCTTACCAGAACGGATATTAAGACTTTTTTTAAAGAATCCCGATGTAATCAAATTAGGAAGTAAATATTTAAGAGTTGTTTGCTTTAGCTATATACTTAATACTATAAGTTTTGCATATGCTTTTGCATGTAGAAGTATTGGAAAAGCAAAAGTTCCTATGTATGTCAGCATTATTGCACTATTAAGTAACACATTTTTAAATTATTTACTAATTTATGGTAAGTTTGGATTTCCAAAGTTGGGAGTAGAAGGTTCAGCTTTAGCAACTGTGATAGCTAGAAGTATAGAACTCATATTAATTTTATGCTTTATTTATAATGAAAGAGGAGTGTTAGCAGCTAGATTACATGAATTAACAGATTTATCTATGAGTTTTATTAAAAGATATTTTAAAACTGCTACTCCAGTTATCTTAAATGAAGCCTTTTGGGCATTAGGTATGGTTATGTATTCTGCTGCTTATGCCAAAATAGGAAAAGCAGAACTTGCCTCTGCGCAAATAGCAAATACCATACAAGGTATTTTCTTGGTTGTTTCTATGGGGCTCGCTAATGCAACTGCTATTATGATAGGTAATAAAATTGGAGCAAAAGAAGAAAAATTAGGAATCACTTATGCAAAGAGGTTTTCTATAATTGCACCTTTAGCAGGCCTTATTATGGGAACAGGTTTATTTTTGGCATCTCCTTTCATATTATCTTTTTTCAATTTGGGAGCAAAAGCGTATAACGATACAAGGGGAATAATAATAGTAATGTCAATTTACATGGTTCTAAAGGTATTTAATACTACAATGATTGTAGGAATCTTACGAAGTGGTGGAGATACTAAATTTGCACTATTTCTAGAGGTAGGCAGTGTGTGGCTAGTAGGAGTTCCATTGGCGTTTTTGGGTGCACTTGTATGGAAGTTACCTATTTACTATGTGGTTGCTATAGTTTCCTTGGAGGAAATGGTGAAAATGTCCATAGGCGTTCCGCGAATTATTTCAAAAAAATGGATGAAAAATGTGATAACAAGTATTTAATAAAAGCACTAGTAATATAAAATAATTATTAACGTATAATGTTATGATAATTACATAAAGCATAAAATACCTTAAACTATTTTTACGGGGGGTTATTATTTATGGAAGAATTAGTGAAAGCAAAACTAGATAGACTAATAGATCTATTTCAACAAGTGTCTATGCAATATAAATGGGAACAATCTTTAACTAATCACTTTACAGCATTGACTTATACATTAAACAAGAAAGATTTTGATAAAGAGAAAATTCAAAAGGTGAGAAACCATATGAAGGAAACTACTGGCATATTTTCTTATTATAGAGGTACATCTAAGATAATTTTATCAGCATTACTAGCATGTCAATATGAAAACCCGGAACAAAAATTTGATAAAATGCTTGATTATGATAAAAAGATGAAAGAGGCAGGATTTAAGAATAGTATGTATTTGCCAATAGCCAATTATGCTCTTTTAACTACCTGTGAAGAAGAGTGGATAGATACAAGAATAAATAAAGCCATTGAGATATATAAAGAAATGAGAAATAACCATCCATGGCTAACTAGTGGAGATGATTATCCATTAGCCATTCTTTTAGCTGATTCAGAAATGTCTGTTAATAATATTATAGAGAATATGGAAGAGTGTTATAAATTATTAAATGAAAATGGATTTGGAAAAAATAATGGGCTTCAATTTTTATCACATATTCTAGGGTTCCGCAAAGAGGAAAATACAACTAAGGTCTTAAGATGTAAAGAAATATTTGACAGATTAAAAGGAAATAAGATGAAGGTGTATTCTGGGGGGTATGCAGTAATCGGGTTTCTATCTATACTTGGGGAAGATGCGTATGAAGCAGTAGAGCAGGTTATTGAAGTTGTAAAGATTCTTCAATCTACTAAGAAATATAAATGGTTAACAAAAGAAACACATTTATTTACTGCTGCCGCTTTGGTTAGTGACATTTATATTGACAATATGAAAAATCAAAAGGAACTTATACAAACATCTATTGGAATTTCTATCGAAGCCTTAATTGCTGCGCAAACTGCAGCTTCAATAGCAGCAGCTAGTGGTGCAGCAGCCGCTGGAGCATCAGCTTCATCTTAGTAAATTTTAACGACATTTCAGAAAGAAAGTGGCCAGTTTTAATATGTGGGGATCTGCTATTTTTATAAAAATAAAATTTAATTGGGATTCTAAATCTCCTTCTGAAGTTGTTAGTCATAAAGTACTGAAGGTGTTGATTCAATAAATTTACAAGGCGTACTAGTAATAATAGGGCACTTTAGAGCTTTAGTATAGAGTTCTAAAGTGTTTTTTTATAACCAAATGCAAC
>JAJXYA010000345.1 GCA_021780795.1 Bacillota bacterium
ATCACGCACTAATATTTTTCCAATTTCGATTTCATAACCAGAACGATTTTTTATTTCTGTCATATTGTTTTCGAATATTTCCCATACGCCTTTTCCTACGTTTCCTAAGCCAAGCACAGCAATTTTTACTTTTTCCATTTTTAATGCCTCCTAAAACTAACTAATTTTATAGCTATATTATTTGAACACCTGTGTTATCAGGTTTAAGTACTTTTACTTCCCATTTAATATCAGTTGTTTGTAAAAATGAATTTATTTTTTCACCAAAAGTTATGTTTTCTTTATTAATGACTGCCATAAGTGTTGAACCAGAACCACTTATAAATTCACCATAGGAGCCTAAAGTTTCAGCTTCTTTGAATATTTCTGACATTCCATTAATTAATGGTCCTCTATAAGGCTGATGAATCTTGTCATCAAAACAAGTTCTTAAATGATTATATTCTTTATTGTAAAAAGAAGATACAAGCATTGCTGCTCTTGAAATATTAAATATACAATCTTTTTTACAATATTCATCTGGTAAAACCTTTCGTCCATCAGAGGTGCTCATTTTAAAATTTGGTATTAATGCTACGAAAAGTAAGTCTTCTGGTGGGATTATTTTTGAGTAAGTAACTTTGTCACCTTGAAATAAGGATACATCGAAGCCACCTTTAATTGCAGCTACTACATTATCTGGATGCCCTTCAATTTTTGTAGCTAAATCTATTATATCTTGTTCTGTCATCATGCCCTTCATAAAATAATTAGCAGCAGTTAGACCTGCAGCTATACAAGTGGCGCTGCTTCCAAGTCCTCTTGAAAAGGGAACCTCTGCCTTTGATACATTTATATACATACCTTTAGCTTCGTAGTTATATTTTTGAAAAGCCTTAATCATACTATTATATATTAGATTTTCTTCCAATGCAATCGATGAAGGTTTGCCTTCAGATAAAAAAATGATGTCCTTTTCTCTCTCTTCAAATTCAAATTCATTATACAAATTTAAAGCCATTCCAAAAGAGTCAAAACCAGGTCCCATATTTGCAGTACTGGCTGGTACTTTAATCTTTATCATATATTTTCTCCTATTCCATTGCAATTAAATCGGTTTTAATTACATTATTATTATTTTTTATATCATTTATTAAGGTTTCTATATTAACCGAATGATTAATAATTTCTAAAGTTATAGTTACATTTGCAATTTTGTTAATTGGTATGGTTTGATTTATAGTTAAAATGTTAACCCCATATTCAGCAATTTTATCTAAAATTTTAGATAGTGTGCCGGCTTCATCGCCAAGCATCATGCTTAAAGTTACTTTTGAGTTATTTTTAGAATCAGAAATGGTGAAAACACTATCTTTATATTTATAGTAAGCGCTTCTGCTAATTCCAACAATTTTTACAGCTTCGGAAATATCATGAACTTTTTTTGAATTTATAAGATTTTTCACTTCAATTACTTTTCCAAAAATTTCAGGAAGCACCTTTATATCAACAAATAAATATTTACTCTCCATAAAATGTGTTAATACCCCCTTATTATAGTATGTACTTCATAGAAAAACAAGTGTATTTCTAGAGAGAACTTAAGAAAAATATATCACAATAAATACCACAATGCAACTTGTTAATTACAATTCAGTTGAAGTAAAGAATCAATAGAACGTATTGCCAAATAGCAATAAAATGTAATATAATTAATATTATTACAATAATTGGATGGAGGAGCGTTATGGAAACTAAAATATCATTAGTTAGATCCTTAGACAATAAGCTTGTTAAAAGTATATTTGAAACTTATATTCAATTTAAAAATAGGGTTGAAGAAATACAAGCTGTTACTATTGGAAATGCGTTGTTAGATATAGAAAGCTATGATAGAGATTCTGGAGTTTGTTTTGTTAATGTTGATTTTTTTAGTTGGAAGGCAGTTGAAGAAATAAATTATGATTATTACTACTTTATTATGCCCAATAAAGAAAAGAAGTTAATTGAAAGCTTAGATGGAACATATAAACTTTTATCAAAATTTAAAGTTATGGGAGAAAAAGTGTATATAGATACAGAAAGTTTAATGTTAATAATCGATGATTTAGAATTGAAGTTATATCCTATAAGTTTAAAACAGGATCTTTTTGAAGCTGATGAACAATTTCAGCAAAGAATAAAAAATATTAGAACAATGCCCATAGGAAAGATAAATATAGATAAAATCGATTATGATATAAACACATCTTCATTTAAATTTGATGTGGAGATAAATACCCTTGAAGAAATTAAAGTACCCAATATTAAAGGACTTTTTTGTTTCATTGACAAGGAAACTGCGGAAGACTTTTATGTTAAAAGCAAAAATGGTGTTTTGTATGGAAATTTTTATTGCCTAAAAAATGAAATAGCAGTAAATGTAGATAGTTTTCATATAATATATAATGGAAAAAAGATTAAAGTATATACTATTTTATTAGACAAAATATATTTTACACAAGATGGGTTCACAGAACAAATAGAAATGCTTTCAAAGCTCGCTTCCGGCAAAGCTACTTTGCTTGTTGAAAAATATGATAAAGTAGGTGAGGTACTGCCTATACATATTAAATGGGACAACTGGATTAAAGAGTACACATCTACTTTAACTGAACTTCATATAGATGCTGATTTAATGCTAGCAAAAAATATTTTTAGCGGAGGACTAGAGTATCCAGTATACGTGCATTTAGTTGCTGACAAAGAAACCTTTAATGTTGAAAAAATAGAAATTAAAAATTATATAGGAGATATAGAAGTAAAATTTAATGATATTTATGGTTCTATTAATAATGGATTAGATGAAGAATGTGCAACCTTAAGCAATGTTTTAAACTATGAAGATAAAGAAGAGATGAACAATTGCATTGATGAAAAGTTTGATTTTGTAAATGGAATAGCGTTAGTCAAGGTTAATGGGAAATATACTTATATTAATGAGCATGGAGAAATTCTTGGAATTCTCAATAAAAGGCTTATGAGGTTTATTAATAATAAAGGCAAGTATGGATATATGGACAACATAGACAGGGTTATACTTATTAATCCGGAATATGATTATATAGGAAATTTTTACGAAGGCTTTGCTAAAGTTAATATTAGAAATAAGTGGGGATATATAAACGAACAAGGAGAAGTAGTTATTGAAATGCAATTTGATTTTGCTAAGGATTTTAATGAGGGATATGCAGCTATTAAAATGAAATCTCTTTTAGGACCCAAATGGGGATATATAAATAGAGAAGGTAAAATTGTAATAAGTCCAAAGTATGATGAAGCTAGTGAGTTTTCTAATGGTTTTGCATATGTAAAAATAAAGGGGCTCTTTAAAGGTGAAAGAGAAGGTTTTATATCAGAGAATGGAGAATTTCATGATTATGTAAGGGATGCAAACGGTGCCTAGAAATAGGCACTGTTTTTTTGCTGGAAGTGCTTGCATAGTAATGAATTTTGAGTATAATAGGACAGTATACGAATTAAAAAAAACTTTATAGAAAAAACAAGTATAAAGTGATAAACTAAAAGTTATAAATGAGTGTGGAGGATAAAAAATGTTTGATGATAAAAATCGATTAAAATATGCTGCATATGTTTCAATAGCAGGTATAGTAATTATTTTAATACTAAATTATTTAGTAATGAGTGTTAAGACAGAAGAAATTACATATAATAAATTTCTAAGTCTCTTAAAGCAAAAACAGGTGTCAGAAGTTCAGGTTACTTCTGATAGAATTACCATTATACCTAAAAATAGTAGTGGCATTAATAAAAGTGTATTATATACAGGAAGAATATTTGATCCAGATTTAAAAAATGAACTTACATCATCAGGAGCAAATATAACAGCACCTTCTGACAGTAATGACCCAGTAAAAAACTTTCTTATAAATTGGGTTTTACCTATGGTATTTATATTTTTTATTGCTAGATTTTTATTTGGAAGGATAGATAAAAAATTTGGCGGAGGAGTTATGTCCTTTGGAAAAAATAATGCAAAGGTTTATGCAGAAAGTGAAACTGGAAAAACTTTCGATGACGTGGCAGGACAGGAAGAAGCAAAGGAATCTTTAGTAGAAATTGTTGATTTTTTGCATAATCCAGGTAAGTATGCGGAAATAGGGGCAAAGCTTCCAAAGGGTGCACTGCTTGTTGGACCACCAGGAACAGGAAAAACATTACTTGCTAAGGCAGTTGCAGGTGAAGCTAAGGTTCCATTTTTTTCTATGTCCGGTTCAAGTTTTGTGGAAATGTTTGTAGGAATGGGAGCAGCAAGAGTTAGAGATTTGTTCGAGCAGGCTCAAGAAAAAGCACCATGTATTATATTTATAGATGAAATAGATGCCATAGGTAAGAGTAGAGATAATGCTATAGGAGGCGGAAACGATGAGAGGGAACAAACCCTTAATCAGCTGCTTGCCGAAATGGATGGGTTTGATTCTTCAAAAGGTGTAGTTATTTTAGCTGCAACTAACAGACCGGAAATTTTAGATAAAGCTTTACTTAGACCAGGAAGATTTGATAGAAGGGTTATAGTAGATAGACCAGACTTAAAAGGTAGAGAAGCTATTCTCAAGGTTCACGCAAAAGATGTTAAAATAGATGAGAATGTTAAGCTTGAAGCTATAGCAAAAGCTACGCCAGGAGCTGTAGGAGCAGATCTTGCTAATTTAGTAAATGAGGCAGCTCTTTTAGCTGTAAAATATGGTAGAAATTTAGTTGAACAAAATGACTTAGAAGAGGCTGTAGAAATTATTATTGCAGGAAAAGAGAAAAAGGATAGGATATTATCAGAAAAAGAAAAGAAATCTGTTGCCTTCCATGAGGTAGGTCATGCATTGGTTGCCGCATTATTAAAAAACACGGATCCAGTACATAAAATTACGATTGTACCTAGAACAATGGGAGCCTTAGGTTTTACAATGCAGCTTCCTGAGGAAGAAAAATATTTGGTTTCAAAAGAAGAAATGATAGATGAAATAACGGTTATGCTTGCTGGAAGGTCAGCAGAAGAAATAGAATTTGATATGGTATCAACTGGTGCATCCAACGATATTGAAAGAGCAACACAAATGGCAAGAAATATGGTTACGATTTATGGTATGACAGACAGATTTGATATGATGGCTTTAGAATCTGTTCAAAATAGATATTTGGATGGAAGACCAGTTCAAAACTGCAGTATGGAAACATCAACAGAGGTTGATAATGAAACATTAAAAATAATTAAAAATGCTCATAATAAAGCAAAAGAAATGTTATCTACCAATAGGGAACTGCTTCAAAAGATTGCATCTGTTTTGATTGAAAAGGAAACCCTTATGGGAGATGAATTTATGGAAATTGTAAAGGGGAGCTCTGCATGGATAAAGAAAGTGGATTTGGAAAAGAAATAGATTTAAATAAGCAGCAGCAAAAACTTGATGCTGT
>JAJXYA010000021.1 GCA_021780795.1 Bacillota bacterium
GAAATTATTTTGCAAGAACTAATTTTACAAAGTTATGGAAAGAAGACTAAGAGTTTAGAGATACTTAAAGGGTTGTAAAAATTTAAATACATGAATTTAAAAGGAGTGAATTATATGGTAGAAATAACTTTAGAAAAAATTGATCTTATAAGAGAGAGAACAGGTGTTTCTTATACAGATGCAAAGGAAGCATTAGAAGAGACAGAAGGAAATGTAGTGGATGCTCTAATATATATTGAAAGTAAACAAAAAACATCAAAGGATGGATTGTATTCAACTAAAGAAGAGTTTATTGCTTGGATAAAAGATTTAATTCAAAAGGGTAACGTTACAAGAATAAGAGTTAAAAAAGAAGAAAAGGTATTGGTAGATATACCAGTCAATGCAGGAGTGGCAGCTGGGGTTGTGTTATTAACTCTTCCAGCAGTTCTAGCAGTTATATTTGTAACAGCAGTAGTAACTCAAGTTACAGTAGAAATAACCATGGAAGATGGTTCTGTTGAAGTGGTTAATAAAATAATCGAAAACACTTTTTCTAACGTAAAAGATAAGGTATCCGATGTAAAGGAAAAAGTATCAGAAGTTAAAGATAAATTTTCTAAAGATGAAAACAAAGATAGCAATGTATATCAATATAGCGTAAAATTTGAAGATATTGAAGATAACGATAAGTAAAGGGTATTTGATTTTTATTAACAATTATTGTTGTTTTGATAAATGAATAAAATATAACAACCGATGGAGTTATCATCGGTTGTTATATTTTTTATAAAGTGTTATAATATGAGAGTAAACATAAGAAAGAGGGTGACTGCAATTAAGTTATCACAAAGACAAGAAGAGATTATAAAATTAGTAAAAGCAAATCAGCCTATTACGAGTGAAAAGCTTGCAGCAAGTTTAAATCTTACAAGAGCAGCATTAAGGCCAGACTTGGCAATTTTAACTATGGCAGGTTTTTTAGATGCAAGACCAAAGGTAGGATATGTTTGCTTAGATAAGCCCTCTAAAAACGTTTTAAATGAAGTCATAAAAAGCTTTAAGGTTAAAGATGTAATGTCAAAGCCAGTTGTGGTGGATGAAGCCATGAAGGTTTATGATGCTATAGTTTACTTGTTTTTAAACGATGTTGGTACATTATTTGTAGAAAATAATGGATATTTAGTTGGTGCAGTTTCAAGAAAAGATTTTTTAAAAATAGCTATGGGAGGAACAGATGTGCACCAAGTTCCTGTAGGGGTAATAATGACTAGGATGCCTAATATAGTTTTTGTTGAGCAGGAGGATTTAGCTTATGCTTCTGCTGAAAAAATAATTGAACATGAAGTCGATAGTTTGCCAGTAGTTGAAAAGGTTTTTAATAATGAAAAAGAAGCCTATAAAATAGTTGGCAAAATATCAAAAACCAATATTACAAGGTTACTTGTAAAGCTTGGTAATTATTCTTAATCTGACTACATGGGATACTCCATTTAGTATATACACAAAATTAATAAGGGGATGTTAAAATGGTAAGCAAAAAGTATGTATATCTTTTCAAAGAAGGAAATGCGAAGATGAGAAACTTGCTAGGTGGTAAGGGAGCTAACCTGGCGGAAATGACAAACTTAAATATACCAGTACCTCAAGGCTTCACAATAACAACAGAAGCATGTGTAAAATATTATGATGATGGAAAAAAGATTTCAGAAAACATAATCGAAGAGATTAACAATGCTTTAGCTGAACTTGAAAGAGTTACAAATAAAAAGTTCGGGAGCATAGAAAATCCTTTACTAGTATCAGTAAGATCTGGTGCAAGAGTATCGATGCCAGGTATGATGGATACAATACTTAATCTTGGATTAAACGATAACACTGTAGAAACTTTGGCAAAGCTTACCAATAATGATAGATTTGCTTACGATTCATACAGAAGATTTATTCAAATGTTTTCGGATGTAGTTATGGGCATAGAAAAAAGAACTTTTGAAGATATTCTAGATAAAGTTAAAGAAGCAAAGGGCTGCCGTTATGATACAGATTTATCTAGTGATGATTTAAAAGAAATAGTAGTAAAATTTAAAGAAGTATACAAAAAAGAACTAGGAAAGGATTTTCCTCAGGATCCAAAAGAGCAGCTTCTAGAAGCAGTTACAGCTGTATTTAGATCATGGGATAATCCTAGAGCAATAGTTTACAGAAGAATAAACGATATTCCTGGAGATTGGGGAACTGCAGTTAATGTTCAATCTATGGTATTTGGAAATATGGGAGATACTTCAGGTACTGGAGTTGCATTTACGAGAGACCCAGCAACAGGTGAAAATAAAATATTTGGTGAGTATTTAATTAATGCACAAGGAGAAGACGTTGTTGCAGGTATTAGAACACCACAACCGATAACAAGATTAAAAGAAGATTTGCCAGAATGTTATGATGAATTCATGAAAATTGCAACTTCTTTAGAAAACCATTACAAAGATATGCAAGATATGGAGTTTACAATTGAGCAAGGAAAACTATACTTTCTTCAGACAAGAAACGGAAAAAGAACAGCACAAGCAGCTCTAAAAATTGCAGTAGAAATGGTTAATGATGGCTTTATAACAAAGGAAGAAGCGCTTTTAAAGGTTGAGCCAAAACAATTGGATTCTTTATTACATCCAGCTTTTGACCAAGTTGAACTTAAAAAAGCAAAAGTCATTGCAAAAGGTTTACCAGCATCTCCAGGTGCAGCATGTGGAAAAGTATATTTTACAGCAGATAAAGCTAAAAAACAACATGAAATGGGAGAAAAAGTTATATTAGTAAGACTTGAAACTTCTCCAGAAGATATCGAAGGAATGATTGCTTCAGAAGGAATACTTACTGTTAGAGGAGGTATGACTTCCCATGCAGCTGTTGTTGCAAGAGGTATGGGTACTTGTTGCGTCGCTGGCTGCGGAGAAATTAAAGTTAATGAAGAAGCTAAAACTTTTGAAGTTGCAGGCATAACATACAAAGAAGGAGATTACATTTCACTTGATGGAAGTACTGGTAATGTATATGGAGAAGCAATAAAAACAACAGCACCAGAAATAAGTGGATATTTTGAAACCTTCATGAAATGGGCTGATGAAGTTAGAGTGCTAAAGGTTAGAACTAATGCTGATACACCAAGAGATGCAAAACAAGCAGTTACTTTTGGAGCAGAAGGAATAGGTTTATGTAGAACAGAGCATATGTTCTTTGAAGAAGATAGAATAGCAGCTGTTAGAGAAATGATAGTATCTAAAACTGTTGAGCAAAGAGTAAAGGCATTAAATAAAATTTTACCTATGCAAAAGAAAGATTTTATTGGAATCTATGAAGCAATGGAAGGTAAGCCAGTAAATATAAGATTTTTGGATCCACCACTACATGAATTTTTACCAAATGAAGATGAAGATATTAAAGCTTTAGCTGCTGAAATGGATATAAGCTTTGAAGATTTAAAAGCAACAGTAGTATCCTTACATGAATTTAATCCAATGATGGGTCATAGAGGCTGCAGACTTTCAGTTTCTTTCCCAGAAATTGCAGTAATGCAAACTACTGCAGTAATTGAAGCAGCAATAGAAGTTAGCAAAAATAAAAACATTGAAATAGTTCCAGAAATAATGATTCCACTTGTTGGTGAAGTTAAGGAACTAAAATATGTTAAGGATATAGTAGTAAAAACAGCTGATGCAATTATTGCGAGGGAAGGTGTAAACCTAAAATATAAGGTTGGAACAATGATAGAAATTCCTAGAGCTGCAATAACAGCTGATGAAATAGCAAAAGAAGCTGAATTTTTCTCCTTTGGAACAAATGATTTAACTCAAATGACCTTTGGTTTTTCTAGAGATGATGCAGCTAAGTTCTTAGTTGATTATTATGATAAAAAAGTTTATGAGTTTGATCCATTTGTAAAATTAGATCAAGTTGGAGTAGGGAAACTAGTTAAAATAGCTGCAGAGCTTGGAAGACAAACTAGACCAGATATCCATCTTGGAATATGCGGAGAACATGGAGGCGATCCTTCATCTGTTGAATTCTGCCACGGTGTAGGACTTGACTATGTATCTTGTTCACCATATAGAGTTCCACTTGCAAGACTTGCAGCAGCACAAGCACAACTAAAGAATCCAAGATAAATAATCCTAGTTGTTATTCTTAGAATTATTTAATAAAAAACTCATGAGTATTAATAAATTTTATTAATATAGAAAAAATGATAGGAGAGATTATTATGGAAAATCCAGAAATTAGTCAAAAATCACCTATTGCTGTTGAACTTAAAGAAGGAGAAACTTATTATTGGTGTTCTTGCGGTAGAAGTGGAAAACAACCATTTTGCGATGGCTCACACAAAGGTACAGCTTTTGCACCGATGGCATTCACAGCTGAAAAAGATGGTACAGCTTACTTGTGTGCATGTAAACATACTAAAAATCCTCCATATTGTGATGGAACCCACAAAGATCTTTAAAAAATAAACAATACAAAATTTAGATGGATGTAACAAAATATAAGTATGTAAATCGATTAAAATCCTTTTACTATGCTTTATATTTTGTTACATCCTTTAATTTTTATATACAACAATTATTCATGTGATAAATAATTAAATCAATAAAAATGTAAAATGAAGCGATTGAAAGTTTCTGTAATATTCTTGAATAAATGATGTTATTATTTACATTTTAAAATTAATATGTTATTATAGACATGTAAAATGGAACATAATAGAAAATTTGTTCTAAAACAAAAAAGCTAATTAAAAAAAAAATTAAATTTAAAAAACTTTAGCTAATTTGGGAGGAATATTTATGAACTTAAGAAAAGTTAAACTATCCACAAAGCTTGTAGTAGGATTTTCACTGATGGCGCTACTTACGATTATAACCTTTGCTCTAGGAGACTACAATATTTATAAAATCAATCAAATTGTAACGAAATTAACATTGGTTAATGAAAAGAAAATTAGTTATGTAGACGAAATGAAAACTAGCATTAGCAATATAAATATTAGTATTAGAAATATTGCAATTAGTAATGATCCTGCTTATATTGCAACGCAGGATAATCTTCTTCAACAATACAAAACACAATTTATAAATAGTGAAAATGCACTGGAAAAATTAATATCAACGCCTAAAGGGAAGCAATTATTTAAAGATATTCAAAATAAAGATTCTGTTTCTAGACAAGCTACAGATGATGCTATAACAAAAGCACAGCAGCTTAATTTGACAAGTGCACAACTTGAAGGTATTTTAAATGAGTTTGCAAAGCCACAAAGTGATTTGTTAACCAGTATTCAAAATATGGTAGATTATCAAAATCAAAGTACTCAATCTGAAGGAATATTTGCACAAAGCACAGCAAACTCAGCATCAATGATAATGATAATATATTTAATCATAACCATTTTGATTGGTGGCATATC
>JAJXYA010000093.1 GCA_021780795.1 Bacillota bacterium
TGAATTAACAAAACAAAGTTTTGAAGATGTTATGATATCTAATAGACAAAAACTTTTAGGTGATAAATATGTTAAGAATGACATTGGTAGTTTAAACTTAGGCGTAAAAGTTAATGATGTAGATACTATTTTCACACAAGGATCTTTTAAGGCTACAGATAGTAGTACAGATTTTGCTATTGATGGAAGAGGATTCTTTGTGGCTCAAAATGGAAATAAAGAAGTTTATACAAGAGATGGAAACTTTAAGGTTAATCAACAAGGATATTTAATAACAAATGATGGAAGTAAAGTATTAGGAATAAATAATACTACTGGTGCTAAAGAACCAATATATGTTGGAGATGCAAAGTTTTCATTAGACGGAGAAAATAATATCAATATTGAAGGAATCGGTACAACCGATAAGTTATTAACAGCAGATCTGCAAAATTATAATTCACTGGAACCGCTAGGGGATAATTACACTACAGTTGATACTCCTATTTATAATGCTACGGTTAATGTAAGACAAAATTTTCTTGAAGCATCAAATGTAGACCCATCCGAAGAAATGGTGAAACTTATGGAAGTAAAAAGACAATTTGAAACAAATCAAAAGTTTGTTAAGATGCAAGATGAAACAGTACAAAAAGCTGCAAGTGAATTAGGTCGTGTATAATAGAGGAGGAAACAAATTATGTTTAATATTTTTGCTACTGCTAAAAGTGGTATGAGTGCATATCAAGAAAAACTTGATTATCTTTCAAATGACTTAGTTAATAGTACAACTACAGGATATAAAAGCACAGATGTTGGATTTAAAGATCTTTTAACAGAATCATTAAATAGAAATGGAACTCCGCTTGTAAATAAAAAAGCTATAAGTGGTACTGGAGTTAAACTTGGCATAAATTATGCAACAAATAAGCAAGGAAGTCTTATAACGACAGGTGGAAAGACAGATTTGGCTATAGATGGGAAAGGATATTTTGCGGTTACACAAGCTAATGGAAATATAGTATACACTAGGGATGGTAATTTTAAAATTGATTCAAATGGAACATTAGTAGACTCAAGTGGAAAAAAAGTGTATATTCAATATGAAAATGGAGCTTCAGAAGGAAGTCCTGCTTTGGAAAATAGTAATATATCAATAGATCAAGATGGTGGAATAACAATGAAGGTTGGAGAGCAAATGACTAAAATTGGAACCATTCCAGTTTTTACAGCTATAGGTGATAAAGGATTTATACCTATTGGAAATAGTTGCTTTACTCCAAGCTCAGATGCTCAAGTAACATTGAGTAATAATTATAATGTAGTACAAGGTTCTTTAGAAGGATCAAATGTAGATACAGGTGAAGTATTTTCGGATATTATATTAACTCAAAGAGCTTTTCAACTTAGTTCAAAAGCAGTAACAGCCGCAGATGATATGTGGAGTATGATAAATAACATGAGATAATTAAATTTTAAATTACACTAATGCGTATATCCAATTAAAATTGGATATACGCATTAGTGTTTTTGTATAGGACATTGCACTGCAATTGTCAATTGAATTAGGTCTTTACATTGTTTCACTTTATAAGTAAAATAAATATGTATTATAAAATGAAAATATATAGGAGGAATTATTTTGGAAAATATAGTTTATGTAACTGGGCATAAAAATCCTGATTCAGATTCTATTTGTGCTGCATATGGTTATTCTGAATTTAAAAATAAGACTAGTAATCTTCCAACTATACCTGTAAGATTAGGGAATGTAAATGCAGAAACACAATTTATATTAGATTACTTTGGAGTTAAAGCTCCAAGATTATTAGAAACAGTTAAACTTAAAGTTGAAGATTTAGCTATTGATACTATTTCATCAATATTACCTAATGTTTCTTTAAAGATGGCATGGAATATTATGAGAGATAATCATATCAAATCTTTACCAGTAGTTGATGATAAGGATAGATTAGTAGGAATTCTTTCAATTTCAAATTTAGCATCATCATGTATGGATATATCTGATGATAATATATTGGCTAAAAGTAAGACATCAATAGAAAATATATTAGATACACTTTTAGCTAGAAGTATATACATAAATGAAGATTGTAAAATATTTAAAGGTAAGATTGCAGTTACCGCAATGAAACCAGACAGCTTAAAAGAACTTATTAATGAAGGGGACATTGCACTTGTGGGAGACAGGCCTGCTGCGCAAGAAGCTTTAATTGATATGAAAACATCATTAATTATAATAACTGGTTCTCATACACTTGCAGAAAATTTACTTCCTAAAGCTAAGGAAAATGGAGTTAATGTAATAAGTACACCTTATCATTCTTTTGTAGCTTCAAGATTATTAACTCAAAGTATACCAGTAAGTTATGTCATGGCTACCAATAATTTAATATCATTTTCAAAGGATGATTTAGTTGAAGATATTAAAGATATTATGGCTGAAACTAGGTATAATAGCTATCCTGTGACTGATGAAAATGGAAAAGTTATTGGGACTGTTTCAAGATATCATCTTATTTCAGATCATAAGAAAAAGGTTATTCAAGTAGATCACAATGAAAGAGGGCAATCTGTTGATGGTTTAGAAGGAGCAGAAGTTCTTGAAATTATAGATCACCACAGAGTAGCAGATATTCAAACAAGTAATCCAATATATTTTAGAAATGAACCACTCGGAAGTTCTTCAACTATAGTTGGTAAATGTTACTTTGAGCATGGTATAAATCCATCTAAAGAATCAGCAGGACTATTATGTGGAGCTATAATTTCAGATACTTTATTATTTAAAAGCCCTACTTGTACAGAACAAGATAAGACAATATGTAAGAGATTAGCAGAAATAGCTGGAATCTCAAGTTTAGAAGAATTTGCAAAGGAAATGTTTAAAGCAGGGACTTCTTTAAAAGGAAAAAGTGTATCTCAAATATTTAATCAAGACTTTAAACCATTTAAAATGGGAGAAACTAAGGTTGGGGTAGCTCAAGTTAATACTATGGATATTGATGGATTCATGCCATTAAAAGATGAAATGTTGAATTTCATGAAAAATGAAGCAGAGAGCAAAGGCTATGATGTAGTGATGCTACTTTTAACTGATTTATTAACAGAAGGTTCACAAGTTTTGGTTGCCGGTGAAAGATATGACTATATTGAAAAGACATTCAAGGTTGAATTAAAAGATTCAATGGCATTTTTACCTGGAGTATTATCAAGAAAAAAACAAGTGATACCACCACTTACAAATGTAATTAATTCAATGAAATAAAAGGATTATTAAGATAAATTGAAATAGGCTACATACTGCACAAGTATGTAGCCTATTTATTTGATTGGCGATATAATTTATTCTAATTATTTTACGCACTTTTTCAAAATATGAAAAGTTCTTGATTGTGCTTCGCACTTTTTCAAAAAGTGAAAAGACCCTAATTGTGCTTCGCACTTTTTTTTTAGGGGAAAAGATCTTGGTTGTGCTAAAGCACCTTTTTTTAATGTGCATAACTTTTAAAAAGGAAAATATATATAGTATATAGTCTATATTAGGAGGAAAAGTTGTGATACAGGAAAAGGAATTTACATCTGGTCTTAGTACTAAAGAAGCAGAAAAGAGGATTAATAACTTTGGACTTAATGAATTGAAACACAATAAAAGAGCGTCAGCATTTAAGATATTTCTATCTCAATTTAATGATTTTATTGTTTGGGTATTGATTGGAGCTACAATAATTTCAGGAGTTATTGGGGATAAGGCAGATGCTATTACCATACTTATAATAGTTGTTATTAATGCAATACTAGGATTTGTTCAAGAATTTAGGACTGAGAAATCATTAGAAGCATTAAAGGAACTAGCAGCGCCAACTTGTAAAGTTTTAAGGGATTCAAGTATAAAAATTATAAATTCAATTTATTTAACAATTGGAGATATTGTTATTGTAGAGGCTGGAGATAGGATACCTGCAGATGGTTTTTTTATTGAAAGTTCAGGAATAGTTGTGGATGAATCTTTATTAACTGGTGAATCAGTTGGTGTAAATAAGGATGCTAAACAATATAAAATTAATGATACACAATTGAAAGTAGAAAATGGACAGAAAGCATCAAAGAAAAATAATATAGGATTTATGGGGACAACTGTAGTAAAAGGAAAAGGGTTATTTAAAGTTGATTGCATAGGCATGAAAACTGAAATGGGAAAAATAGCAGATTTAATTCAAAACATTGAGGAAGAAAGGTCTCCTTTAAATAAAAGATTAGATTCATTAGGAAAAGTTTTAGTTGTTATTTGTATTATAATTTGTGGTATCGTTACTATAATGGGAATAATAAGAGGAAATGATGTAACAGAGATGTTTTTACTTGGAGTTAGTCTTGCAGTTGCTGCAATTCCAGAAGGACTGGCTGCCATTGTTACAGTTTCATTAGCTCTTGGAGTATCTAGAATGCTTAAAAAAAATGCACTTGTAAGAAAACTCCCAGCAGTAGAAACACTAGGATGCACATCTGTAATATGCTCTGATAAGACTGGTACGTTAACTCAAAATAAAATGACAGTAAAAGAAGTTTATATAAATGGTGGACTTCATGAACTTGACAAAGAAAAAATAAGTGAATGTACAAAGTTTATGAAGGCTCTTGTTTACTGTAATGATTGTAATTATGATTTTACTAAGAATAAAATGAGTGAAGCACTTCATGGAGATCCAACAGAAACAGCATTAATAAATATGTTTTTTTATGAAGTTAAAGACCTTGAAAGTTTTATAAAAAAGACTACTAGAGTATTTGATATACCTTTTGATTCAACCAGAAAAATGATGTCAGTTATTGTAAAAGAAGGAGAAAAGGAAACTTGTTATGTAAAAGGTGCTCCGGAAAGGATAATAGAAAGATGCGATTTTATATTGGAAAATAATAAGATTAAACCGTTCACATATCAAAAGAAAAAGCAAGTAACTGATTTTATTACAGCGATGTCATCAAGAGCATTGAGATGTATAGCAGGGGCATATAAAGAAGAACATTTAATAAAAGGAGAGAAACTAGAACAAAATTTGATTTTCTTAGGTATAGCAGGAAGTATAGATCCTCCTAGAGAAGAGGCTAGAGATGCAGTTTTGAAATGCAAACTTGCAGGGATAAAGCCTATTATGATAACAGGAGATCATCAGAATACTGCCCTTGCAATAGCGAAATCTTTAAACATATGTAATACTTCTGAGCAAGTTATGACAGGTGAGGAAATTGAAGCAATAAGTGATTTAGAATTAGAAGGCAAAATAAAAAAAATACGCGTATTTGCACGGGTTTCACCTAATCATAAATTAAGAATTATAAGAGCATTTAAGAAAAAAGGGAATATTGTTGCTATGACAGGAGATGGTGTAAATGATGCACCAGCTATCAAAGAATCAGATATA
>JAJXYA010000014.1 GCA_021780795.1 Bacillota bacterium
AAGTACCTGACCCCTAAGGGGTCAGGTACTTTGGGGTCAGGCACCTAATTTATGCCATCTAAATCGAAATCGGGAATAAAACTTTCCTTAACTGTCCCTTCTTCTTGAATAAATCCTTTTTTTATGCCTAAATTTAAGCAATAAGTAATTAAACTATCATAATGTTTATGATTAATAGGTTTATTTATTTCTGGATATTTAGCACAATCATAGAATGGAGTGTATTGATTCATTAGGCTTAAATAAACGGAGTCACCGAAGCTTCTAAATATATAATCTACTATTTTCTTAGAATCAAAAAGTAATCCAGGCAGCATTAAATGACGAATAATTACTCCTTTTAAAATAAGACTATCGTCACTCATAATTGTCTCTGGACACTGTTTTACCATTTCAGAAATTGAATTTTTAGCTACTTCAAAATAGTTTTTAGCGTTGGAATAGGTTACAGCATATTTGTCATTAAAGTATTTAAAGTCTGGAAGGTATATATCTATATAGCCGTTTAAAGCTTTTATAGTATCTACATTTTCATAAGCATTGCTATTATATAAAATAGGAATAGTAAGACCACAATTTCGTGAAATTTTAATGGCTTCAATAATTTGTGGTACGTAGTGAGTAGGATTAACTAAGTTGATGTTATGAGCCCCTCTTTTTTCCTGTTCTATAAAAATTTCAGCAAGTCTTTCTATAGTTATTTCTATTCCGAAATGTTCTTGACTTATTTTGTAGTTTTGGCAAAATACACAATTTAAATTGCAGTTTGAAAAAAACACTGTACCAGAACCATTTGCACCAGAAATACAAGGTTCTTCCCATTGGTGGAGAGAAACCTTAGCTAAACTAATGTTATGACTAGATTTACAGAAACCAAGCTGGCCTTTTAATCTATTTACATTACAATTTCTAGGACAAAGTTTGCAGTTTTTAAGCATTTCCAGCAATTTTCTCACCTCCTAGTGAACAATTTCTATAAAAACTATAGTCATTAATAAGTTTAGTTGTCAAGATAATAATAAAAATTTGCTGTAATTTGAAAAATATATTGAATTAAATTGTACAAGATGATATTATTAACTAAACGGTTAGTTAATAAGGTGGTGGAAATATGACTGAAAAAGATAAGGCATATATAACAAAGCAAAAAATTACTGATGCTGCAATAGAAATCTTTTCAGAAAAAGGTTTTGGTGGAGCTAGAGTTGATGAAATTGCTGCAAAAGCAAAGGTAAACAAGGCTATGATATATTATTATTACGATAGTAAAGAAAATTTATTTGCTGAAATAATAAAAATTTATCTTAAAGATTGCGATGAATTTAAGGCAGAAATAAAAAATGAAATTAATTGGGAAAAAATAGATGAAGTCCAAAAATATTTTGGAAAAATAGAAAAGTTTTTAGAGGATAAAAAAGATCTTATAAGAATTATTTTTATGGACTACATGAAATCAGGCTTTAAGGAAAGTTCATTATTATCTACTGTATTGCCAATATTTCAAAGCAGAAAAGAAGAATTAAAGAAGAGAGACTTAACAGAAGAAGAAACTATTCAAATACTTATTAATAGGTTTTTCTATATTACAATTCCGTTGCTAGGATATTCAACTTTTGCAGATGATTGGTTTGATATTGTAGGAGTAGACAAAGAAAAAGCAAAAGATGTATTTATAAAAACTTTTATTAAGCATCAAGTTGGCTTTTTTAATTCATTAAAAAAATAATTAAAAATGTAATTATGACCACTGCACCATTTTATTAACTAAATAGTTAGTTAAAATCATTATATTTCCTAAAAAACAATTAGAAAGGATGTGTGAAATGGATAAGCATGAAGAAAGATATATGTGGATGGCACTTAGTGTTGTTATTGTTGGAACATTTATGTCCATACTAGATTCTAGTATAGTAAATGTTGCAATCCCCAAAATGATGACAGTATTTGGTGCATCTACAGATCAAATCGAATGGGTAGTAACGGGATATATGCTTACTATGAGTATTGTTATTCCTCTTACAGGATATCTAGGAGACCGTTTTGGAATAAAAAGGCTTTATATTATGTCATTAATAATTTTTACTGCAGGATCTGCACTTTGTGGTCTCTCTGTAAGTACTCAAACTATGATTGCAGCTAGAGTAGTACAAGCCATTGGCGGTGGAATGATAATGCCTGTTGGTATGGCAATGATTTTCATGATAGTACCTATAGAAAAAAGAGGAGTTGCTCTTGGAGTATGGGGAATATCTGCTATGGCAGCACCAGCAATTGGACCTACATTAAGCGGTTATATAGTGCAATATTTAGATTGGAGATTAATATTTACTATAAATGTTCCTGTGGGAATAATTGGAACTACATTGGCTATACTTCTGTTAAAGGAAACTGAAATCCATGAGAATAAAAAATTCGATTTCATAGGAGCTATAACAAGTGCAATTGGATTATTCACTTTATTACTAGCACTAGATCAAGGTAATTCAAAAGGATGGACATCAACATATGAGATTGTTCTATTTGCAATTTCAATTTTATCTATAGTTTGTTTTATATACCAAGAGTTAACCTATGAACAGCCACTTCTAGATTTGAGAGTTTTAAAAAATGGCTCGTTTTCAATAAGTCTTGTAGTTTCTACAATAACAACAATAGGAATGTATGGAGCCTTATTTTTAATACCAATATATATGCAGAATATAAGAGGATATACACCTATGGAATCTGGACTGTTATCACTGCCAATGGCTATAGTAACAGGAATAATGATGCCTATAAGTGGTAAATTATTTGATAAATTTGGAGCTAAGTGGCTTACAATTATAGGACTAGCAATTTTGTCTGGAGCATCTTTTATGTTAAGTAAACTAACTCTAGAAACCTCATATACAGTAATACTTTTAATAATGATGGTTAGAGGACTAGGAATGGGTATGTCAATGATGCCTGTGCAAACTAATGGGATGAATTCAATTCCAAGAGATCAATCTGGAAGAGCTACTGCACTTAATAACACTCTCAGACAGGTAAGTGCTTCCTTAGGTATTGCTGTTTTAACTACAATTTTTCAAAATAGAGAAGTGTTCCATACAGAAAGATTAAGTGAGGCAGTAAATTTGACTTCCCCAACAGTTGTAGCAGCACAAAATAACTTTGCAGCATTAGCTATAAAAAACGGAATGAGTTTGTCAGCAGTGAAAAGTGGAATATTTATGCAAATATATACTCAGCTTGTGAAAATGGCTGCAGTTGGTGGTATAAATGATGCCCTTTTAGTTTCGTCATTTATATGCCTGTTTGGTATTCCAGTAGCCTTCTTTATAAAGAAAGCAGCTGCACCTGAAGGAGAAAAATCAGAAAATTTTATCGGAGAATAAGGAGGAAAACTAATGGAAAAAGGAAATAAGAAATCAAGTAAAAAGATTTTTATATCAGTAATAGCGGTTATATTAGTAGTATTTGCAGCGGTTGGAGGGTACATGTATTATAATAGTATTACATACGTATCAACGGATGATGCCAATGTAACTGGAGATATAATAAGTGCTAGTTCCTTAGTGCCAGGAAGAGTTGCACAAGTTATGGTTAAAGAAGGAGATAAGGTTAAAAAAGGTGACGTACTTTTCACTCTTGAAACTGATCAAGCACAAGCACAATTAAATCAAGCACAAGCTGCTCTTGATGTTGCTAAAGCTTCCCTTGATAAAGTTGAGGGAGGAGCAAGAAGTGAGCAAATATCAGCAGCGCAAGCAGCAGTAGATGCTGCAACAGCAGGTTTGAATGGAGCTAATACTACAAAAACAAATTTACAAAATACTTTAAATAGTTTACAGTCTCAATACAATACTTTACTATCTCAAATGGATAGTACAAAAAATCCAAAAACAGGACAGTATGATGCTAGTTATGCTTTAGGTCAGTTAGATGCAGCTAAGGCAGCTGGACAGATTTCTGATGGACAATATACTGTTAAAGCACAAGCTATAGAGCAAATGTTTTCGGCAAAACAACAGCTTGAAAACCAAATTCAACAGTTACAGGGACAAATAAACGCATCAAATGCACAAATAAATGCAGCACAGGCTAGTATAAATGGAGCAAATAGTCAACTTAAACTTACAAATGCAGGTGCATCAAATAAGGATATAGCTATTGCAGAAGATCAAGTTAAGGAAGCACAAGCAGCATATGATTTGGTTAAATTAGGTTTAGATAACACAACAGTTAAAGCTCCAATGGATGGTTCAGTAGCACAAGTAAATATTCATGTAGGTGATACCATTGCAGCAGGCTCTGGAGCAATTTCTTTAGTTGATATGTCTAAGCTCCAAGTTACAGCATACGTATTGGAAGGTGATCTTGAAAAGGTTAAATTGGGACAAAGTGTTGATTTGAGTGTTGATGCATTCCCAGGCACTACTTTTACAGGTAAAGTAAGTCAGCTAGGTTTAGCGACAGCGTCCACCTTTAGTCTATTTAACACAACAGATAACTCTGGAAATTATACAAAGGTAAGCCAACGTGTGCCTATTAAAATAGATTTTGATTCTTCTACAAATAATTTTATACCAGGAATGTCTGTAACAGCTAAGATAAAGGTTAAATAAAAATAATATAAGGGATACTACTTTTTAAATTTACCTTGTTGATTTATAATTAAAGTATAATTTTATGATTTATGAGGTAATATTAATATGATAAAAGTAGTAGTAACTGATATGGATGGAACTTTGTTAAATGAAAAGCATGAAATAACAGAGCGCTCGATAGTAGCAATTAAAAAATTATACGAAAATAATATAAGATTTATGATTTCTACTGGCAGGCATTATTTGTCGGCAATGAAGACCTTGGAAAAATATGATATAAAATGTGATTATATAGTGTCTAGTGGAGCTGAGGTTAGAAATCAAGATGCTAAAATATTGAAACAAATTGAAATGGATGCTTCTAAGTTTCAAGATATTTTAGATAGGATTAAAAAGTTTCCTATAGCAGTGAGATTTTGTTCTAATGATTACGATTATATGCTTGGAAATGAAGAAGAAATAAAGAAAAGTTTACTTTTAGAGGCCAGTAGCTTTTTTGATATTGGAAGCCTTTCTGAGATTGAAGCTTCACCTAGATTTCAAAATATGTTATCTGGAATTAAGGTTATTAGTGATTTGAAAGAATTGAAATTAAATAATATACCAATATATAAAATTTTCATTTTTGCTTTCGATGAATCTATAATCCATGAGATGGATAGTGCACTTTCAGATATTGAAGGGATTGTATCTGCATCATCTTTTGCATCTAATTTAGAACTTACTCATATTAATGCACAGAAAGGCATAGCCTTAAGGGAGTATATAGAAGAACTTGGATTTTCAATGGAGGAAGTTATGGTGCTTGGAGACAGCATGAATAACTATTCT
>JAJXYA010000491.1 GCA_021780795.1 Bacillota bacterium
TGAAGAAAAGATTCTGGCACTTCAAGAAGATAAGAAAAAGCTTATATCGGAGCTTATGGGAGATGAACTATCTAGCGGCGAAGGCTTTGTAGCTTTAAGTGAGGAAGAGATATTTGGATTGTTTGAAATGAAGGAATAGAAATTTAAAAATATCTTAATTAACCACTTTGAAAGAGGATAATAGAAAATTTTTATGTATGCATAAATGCAATGAATAATAGATATACCAAATGCTCACAATAAACTGAGGTGAGATTATGGTTGTAATGGATAATGTAAAAGTAATGAATAAATTCTTAAAAGGTATACACATGGGAGGTACTACATTTAAAGACTATCTCCATAAAGCTAAAGATCCAGAGGTTAAAAACGAGTTGGTTCAAATTATAGAATCCTTTAAAAGACATGAAGAAGCAATTACCAATAGGATAGAAAAGTTAGGTGGCAATGCTGCAGATACTCTTGGAATAATGGGTACTATGGCAGATTTTTTTGAAAAAGTTAAACTTATACCTGTAAATACTGATTTGGAAGTGTGTGAGCGTGCTACAGCCGCAATGGAAATGGGTATAGAGCAAGGTGAAAAGTTTATAGAGCAAAATAAGGATTTGGATGCTAGCTTAATGAAAGAAGTAGAAGCTGTTGTAAAAGATTATGACAATCATTTAAAAAAAGTACAAGAACTAATGAGAATATGTAAATAATGAAATGCTCCTACTTCCAAAGTAGGAGCATTTCATTATTTACTACCTATGCACATATTTTTTAATACGGTATAGTGACATTTATACCATTCATTTTCAGGTTCTAATTCATAAGCTTTTTCTGCAAATTTTAAGGCACTTATGTTATTTCCCATAGCCATATACGTTTCAGACTTTCCAAAATAGGCAGCACTTTTAGTACTATTCACTTCAATGGCTTTACAATATATTTCAAGAGCTTCTTTTTTATTACGTAGTGACAGTAGTGCGCTAGCTTTACCACAAAGTGCATCATAGAAATCATGATCTAGGTTTAGACAAACATCAAAACATTCTAAAGCTTCTTTAAAATTATAAAGAAGAGCTAAGAATTCTGCTTTTTTAAAATGTATTCCAACATTTTCTTCATCGCTTTCAAGAAGTTTTTCACAATAGTAAATACATTTATCGAAGTCACCAGTTAAATCGTGTAGTTCAATTAATTTCCAGTAAGCTTTTGGATCATCAGGAACAAGCTTTAGATATTTCTTTAGGCATTTTTCGGCCTCTTCAACCTCGTAAATTTCAATATGAGCTTGAGCTTTGACAAGATAAGTTTCAGCATATTCACTATTGAGGAAAATGGCTTTGTTAAAGTCTTTGAATGCTTTTTCTATCTCCCCATCATTAAAAAGTCCCTTGCCTCTTTCTATATATTCTTTAATTAGATCTTCATCATTGCTTAATTTAATACTATTTTTCATTAAACTACTCCCTTCACTTACAAACGCATCTTACAATTATTGACATAAAATAAAACAGTATACATTGAATTGCTATAAAATATAAGTTTTCTATTATTTAAAAATATATATTTATGATAAAATATAATTATTATAAATTGAGGTATCTCAAAAAAATAAACTAGCATATGGGCTAGTTATTTTTTTGAAGATGTTAAAGGGGAGAAAATGATGGAATTAAACCAAAACAAGGTAGCTGTAGGATTAAGTGGAGGAGTAGATAGTACTACTGCAGCTTATCTTTTAAAAAAACAGGGTTATGAAGTGATTGGTATTACAATGGTGCTTTTTGATGAGTATGATGATAAAGGAAACAAAATAGAACCAAAATTTGTTTCAGATGCTAAGAGAGTAGCTAAGATTTTAAAAATACCGCACTATGTTGCAGAATTTCGTGACGTCTTTGAAAATATAGTAAAAAAGGAATTTGTTGAAGAATATTTAAAGGGAAAAACTCCCAATCCTTGTGTAACTTGTAACAAACACATAAAATACGGTATGATGATTGAAAAGGCTTATAGCTTGGGTGCCTATTATTTTGCTACTGGTCATTATGCAAATGTTAGTTATGACAGTAAAATAAATAAATATCGTATTTTTAAAGGATTGGTAGAAAGAAAGGATCAATCATATATGCTTCATAGTCTTTCTCAAGAACAATTAAAACATGTTCTATTTCCACTTGGTGGTTTTAACTCAAAAGAAGAAGTAAGAAAACTAGCCCTTGAAATTGATCCTCTAATTGCTAATAAGACTGATAGTACAGATATATGTTTTATACCTGACAAAGACTACCCATCTTTTATAGCAACTTATGATAGTTTCGCATTGAAAGAAGGAAATTTTGTGGATTTAGAGGGTAAGGTAATTGGAAAGCATAAGGGTATTGTTAATTACACTATCGGACAAAAGAGAAAACTTGGTCAGTATTTTCCGCAGCCGAAGTTTGTAGTAGCTATTAATGCAGAAAAAAATGAAGTAGTGCTTGGTGAGGATAAGGATACATATTCAAGTGGTTTAATTGCAAGCAATGTTAATTTTACTATTTTTGATAAGCTAGAAAATGAGATTAGGGCGGCAGCAAAGGTATGCCAATGGGGGTGGTATTTGCCGGTTACTATTAAAGCTATTGCAGATAATAAAATAAAGGTTACCTTTGATAAAAAAGAAAGATCCATAGCAGAAGGTCAAGCTGTAGTTTTTTATCAAGGTAATGAAATAATTGGTGGAGCTAAAATTGAATCTGTTATAAAATAATGAAGTATTAAATTTTATACTTACTATATATTGGCTTTACGATTAAAGTATATTATAATATTTTTATGTATTACATAACTTTGTAGGAAAAATAGAAAAATTTCAGCGTCGTAGATAATAAACTGCTGCGAAGGTGATGATTTAAGGGGGAAATAATATGGGGCAAGTTGTAAAATGTTCAGTAATAATTTGTGATGATTTTAATGGGGTATTGATTGCAGCTAGGGGTAAAAGCAAAAGAGGGTTACCAAAGGTATGGAGTATTTTTGGTAAGGATATAAAGGGCAAAGAGACTGCAGAACAATGTATTACTAAAGCAATAGATAAAGATTTAAAATGTACTATATTTGATATAACACCATTTAAAGAATATGTTTTTAATGAAGAAAGTGGAGATACTTTATTGGTTTATACTGGTAAGGTGAAAGAGTACATAACTCCTCATAAAGATATTAATGAGGTTAAGTGGATCACTGAAAGAGAGCTTAATACTTATGATTTCTCTGGTGGGGAAAAAGAGATATTATTAGATTTTTTTAATAGTTTTAAATAATTGATACTTATCATAATAGCAGAAAAAAATTATTTGCATATGTTTAAATAAATATTAAGCTACAAAAATAATATTACATAAATTAAGAGAGCAAACTACCAAAGTGTATAAACACACTTTGGTAGTTTTTATTGAGTGTTTATGTTCTTTAACTATGATATGATTCTTTACATATTGCTTAATACGTACTCATCTATAGCATCAGCAACTTGCTTTGAAAGACGTACAGCTTCAACAACGGTCTTAGCTCCTGTTACAACATCCCCTGAAGCAAAAACACCTTCTCTAGTGGTCCTTCCACTAACATCAGTAGAAACAAGACCCTTGTAGTCTATTTCGATTCCACTTGTGGTAGAGACAATATTATCTCTTGGTCCCTGGCTTATGGAAATTATTACAGAGTCGGCTTTAAATAATTCTTCTGAGCCGTTAATAGGTACAAAGACTTCTTTTCCTAATTCATCTATATTAATAGAAGTATGAATATAGATGACACCATCATCTGTTATTTCTAATGGACTTTTAAATAGTTCAAATTTAACACCATCTATTTTTGCATATTCGAGTTCATTCTTATCAGCGGTAATACTATCCATATTACCTCTGTACATTATAAATACCTCTCTAACGCCTTTTCTTAGTGCAGTTCTTGCTACATCCATTGCAACATTTCCCGCTCCAATGATGCATAACCTATTTCCAAGCTCATAAACATCGGGATTTTTCAAGTAGTCAATTGCATAATGAACATGACCGAGGCTCTCTCCCTTTATGTTAAGTGGGTTTGGCTTCCATACGCCTGTTCCAATAAATACAGCTTTGTAACCATCTCTGAAAAGATCATCTACGGTTAGCACAGGACCAATCAAAGTATTTGGTCTAATCTTTATACCAATTTCAATCATTTTATCTTTTATTCTACCGAGAAGAGCTTTGGGAAGTCTAAACTCTGGAATGCCATACATCAATACTCCACCAATTTTATCGTGAGCTTCAAAAACGGTTATATCATAGCCTCTAGAAGCTAGTATAAATGCTATAGTTATTCCTGCTGGACCTGAACCAATAATGGCAACTTTTTTACCAGGAATTTTTTTGTAGGTAGGGTTAAAAGAATTTAAATAATAATCAGAAATATAATTCTCAATGCCGCTTATATTTACACCGTGACCTTTTATTGAAAGTACACAATGGCCTTCACATTGTTTTTCATGCGGACAAACGAGGGAACATACCAAAGATAACGGGTTATTATTCAAAAGCATTTCTCCGGCAGCTAGAATCTCACCATTTAAGAACATGCTTATCATATCCTTAATGGAGGTGTTTACAGGACAACCTTTACTACATCTAGGGTTAGCACATTGTAAGCATCTTTCTCCTTCAGTTATTAAGCTTTTTTTCATAATAATACCTCCTAATATTATTTGCAAAACAATGCTACCATATTATATTATATCCATTAATTTAAAATCCATTTTTATTTACAATATTGCTTCGCATATATTGAATAGGCCATTCTATATTTTCACCTAATTGCCTAGATGCTGCAAGTGCCCAATAAGGATTTCTTAAAAGTTCTCTTCCTAAATATACTAAATCTGATCTGTCATTGCATATTATCTCTTCTGCCATTAAGGGCGAAGTGATAAGGCCGCCACCTATAGTTAGAAGATTACAAAGCGTCTTTATTATTTCGGAATAGCTAATTTGATATCCAGGGAAAGTAGATATTCTTGCGGGTACTGTTCCACCAGAACTAACATTAACTATATCTATGCCAGTATCTTTTATGAGATTTATAAGTGCTGCAGTTTCATTTGCATTATTTCCACCATCAGCGTAATCTTCTGCAGATACTCTTAATGTTAATGGCTTTGTTTCAGGCCAAACCGTCTTTACAGACTGTATAATTTCCTTTAAAAATCTCACTCTGTTTTCCTGAGTACCGCCATATTCATCCCTTCTTTTATTGGTCAATGGAGATAAAAATTGTCCAATCAAATATCCGTGAGCACCATGTAATTCTAGCAAATCAAAACCAGAGGTTAATGCTCTTTGAGCCGCATCTTTAAATAGACTCACAGTATTAACAATATCTTCTTTTGTCATTTTAGAGGGC
>JAJXYA010000308.1 GCA_021780795.1 Bacillota bacterium
TTCTATTATTATACTTGTTATTGGTCTATTGTTACTAGCCATATCGCTAGGAATTTTTCTTGTTATCATGGTATGTATAATATTTATAATTATTGGAATATGGGCTATATGGTGGGGATTTTATGCCCTATTTGTATTGATATATAGACTGTTTAATAGACATGAAATGTAATTTTTCACTGCGTGAAAAATTATTCCCCTTTGGTCGTACGATTTCTCGTTTCACTCGAACTCTATCTGAGTTTGGTAATAACATCACCCTCTTTGAATTTGGGCAACTTTTTCAAATCTTTGATATATTCCATTTGTTTTTTTGCAAAATCCAATTTTACTGTTAATACTCCTGGAGCTAGTACTATATTTCTATTATTAGGCGGTCCAGATTCAATTCTAATAGATGTACAGTTAAAATGAGGACACACAGTAGCATTATATATCTCGCATTCATTATATAAAGAAAGATTGGAAATAAATGTTATTCTATACATTTCGAGTAGAATTTGTTCAACTGCGTTATAGCGTTCATTGTCGTCGATAATCTCTATCGTATGTAATAATTCTCTAAACCTTTCTATCATCATTGCAGAATATGCTTCAAATATCAATAATATATTTCTATTCTTTTCATTTTGAACATCAATAGATAATATTTTGCTTAAAAATGCTTTTTCTGTAATCTCGTTATTTATATATCTGACACGATATTTTTCTGTATCCGTAATTTGTCCAAATTGACCAAGAACTCGAGTATCTGTAGCTTCTCCTACAATACGATAAAACATGTTTATATATAGTGAATATTTGTGAATACTATCTCTCATGTAATAATGTATATCTGGTAATTCTCCGCATGGAATATTTCCATGTTGTATTGTTGCCTCTTCCTTTTTATTTCTTACCAATTCAAAATAATGAGGATTATGTATTCTTCCCTTTTCTATATCTCCCGTAGTCCAACTAAATGCCGTATGACACATGGTGCAAAACATTTGATCGCATCCTTCTGTTTTATATATTCTCACAGCGCAGGTTGGACATGGTCTAGACTCTTTCATTATATTTGTAGCTGTCAATACAGCATTGGGGTCACAAACATGTTTACCTTGCTTTAATTCATGACATTTGTCACATATTGTACTCTCGCATATTACACAAGACCAATCACTCTTTTTGATAAATCCTTTGCAATTACCGAGAGGGCATGGTAATTCATATATCTGAACACGTTCTTGTTTCATAGGGGTTCCATCTGGTCTAAAAACCCGTATGCCTCCATATATCGCAGCATATTGTTTATCAATTCTTTCATTCAGTTCTTTTATTTTGAAAATCATATTATCAATCTTGGTCTTGTTTTTCTTGTATATTTTTGCGATATCTGAATTCTTGTCGTTCAAATATATTTTTCTCAATGTAATCTCTTGATTACCAACGATGAGAACAGAACTATACCTAGGAAATATTTTTTTCAGCTCTCGTTTTAATCTTACTCGCTCTTCCATGGCTGGAGCGTACCCTTGACGCATCTTGGCATTTTCTAGAGTCATAGGTATCAGCAACTTTTCTCTGTCAAATAGAATTTGTTTGATATAACCCTTGTATACATCTTGGAAATATTTTTTACCAAATTGGTCAATAATAAATTTATTGGTAAATTCCAATTTGCAAGTTGGATTTATACAAGTTGCCAATCTTCCAGCATTTTTTATATATTCATTCATACATGTTTTACAAGTTTCGACTTTGCATTTCAAACATACCACCAGTTGAGTGACATCTATAAAATCTTCACTACAGATTGAACATTCATGTAATACCAACCCCTTGTCTGTCAATATATTTTTTAGCAACTTGACAACCGCCTTTTTATCAGCTTTTGATAAATCTATAATCAGGTTATTTGAAACGACATATTCTCCATTGTCTCCCTTTTCTAAAAATTTCTTGACTATAATTTTCTTGTCCAGCTCTCCAAAGCTAGATAGGTCCAACTGTTTGATAGCCTCTTCTCTCTTTAGCTCTGTCACCTTCCAATCATTAGCCAATATTCTTCTACGGACATCGCTATACAAGAGATTATTTTCATGGATTTTTGATATCCTTGTCTTGATCTCTACTTGATTTGATCGTGAGTGAATAGATCTTATTAGGTCGAGATATGTACTACATATTTTATCCAATTTGATAATATTATTTGTTGGAGATAATCTCTTGTATATCTCTTCTGGTGAAAGAGTTTCAAGAAGATGATATAATTTTGCCTCTGGATCATTCACGATAATAACATGACTATCTCGATCTAGCATGCCTATTAAAAAATATATCAATGCTAGCCTCTCCATAAAATTATTATATATTTTTTTATTTTATAAAAACGGCCTTTATAAATAAAAATCTAGCAATCATAAAATATCGGTATATAGTAATGCTATGGATGTTGATTCTGGTTCTTATTATTCTCTGCCTAATTCTATTATATAATAGTTCATGTCATGAGGGATATCGTGATACACAATTGTTTCTAAAATATCCTCACATGAGAAAATATTGGTACCCATATTCAAACTATAGTATCTATGATGCTGATGCAAATCTACTCGGTTATCCATATTACAACAAGGCTTATTAAGGTAAAAAATACTACTTACATTTGTAAACCTCGCTTCGCTTGGTGATACTCAAAAAAATGAAATTTTAATTTTGTATCAATGATAATCGACTGTCTGAGCAAATGGAAAAGCTAGGCGCTGATGCGACAGTGGGGCAGTTTTTGGCCGATCCGGCAAGGATGGAGGCTCTTGCCAATACGATTGCCACAGAGCTAAACTTGTATCAGTTTGGCAACTGCTGTCTGTTCTCCTATTGCGAATGGGCTAGTGGTCGTCCTCGGCCCAGATTGTATCTCGAGGCAGCGAGGGAATTTCTCCAAGAGATTCCCAAGAACACTCGTTCCTCAACCTTGACCCTTTGTCAACTTGTTCAGAATCTCAAGCAAGTTGCTACAACTACTGCAGAGTACAGTTGCCCTTGTGCGGTCCGTCTGTTGACCAAGTATTTTTGAGGTCACTTTTTTTACGCTAGTAAAAATACTTGTTAATATTAGCATGTGTTTTGATACCGAGACTTCACTACTTGCATGGTCTTTATCATATTCAATAGCATTTTTTCTCTATTTTAGGAATCGCGGTTATGATAGATGGAATGCCGCTTTTATTATATCATTTGCAACTATACAATTGTTAGAGGCTGGATTATGGTCCAATTTGGAAAATCCTGATATAAATTCATTGTTTACCAGATTGGTATTATTGGTACTATTGACACAGCCATTGGTACAGACCTTTATGGGTTACAAGAGCACCAAATCAGAGCTATTGTTCTACTCTTCTATAGTATTTTGCATCATACTGATATATGGCCTATACCGTATAACCCAAGGCACATTTACATCTACTATAGGTCCTAATGGACACTTGGTATGGACTAGCTCGGAATATCCATCAAATTTCCTAGGACCAAGTTGGGTCACTATATTATATCTACTAGGCCTAATGGTTCCACTATTATTTATGAAAGAGTATCGAGGAATACCCTTGTTACTAGTTGGCCTAGGAACGTTTGCATACAATCTCAAGTATTCTTCATCTGGAGAATTTGGTAGTATGTGGTGCTTTAGCGCTGTAATATATTCGATATTGGCTCTATTCGTAAATTGATACTCACATTTGTAAGCCTCACTACTTTCGGTGTATCCTCAAAAATTAAGAATTTTCCACACCGCAATATGATTTGGGCATTGGGATATTTGGATTATATATCCCAAGCCGAGTCGCCTTTTTGAGCAACTTTGTAAAGTTTTTCTGAAACTCTTCGTCATGACCTTTGGTTCTGGAACACATGTGGGCAAGTTCATGAAGAGCCACATACATTATGGTATTCATATCATATACATATCCACTCTTGGGGTCCTTGAGGCATAATGTAATAATAGACTTGTTCTCTGTATATGCAGAAGATCCCTCTCTCAATGGAATATTTGAATAAGAGGAATCTAGTTTGATAAAGTTTTCTCTCACCTTTTTAAGAGTTGAATTATCTACAGAGTAAAAAGACTTGTTTGGCATAAAATTATACAATATCACCAAACCAATTATAATGATAAAAATAATTACAGTATTCCACATGTTATATTTTAACAAGTAAAAAATTATATGAAAAATTGCATTCCGTGGGTTATGGGGAACAAGTAGAAAATTATATGAAAAATAGAAATTGCATTTCTGTTTATAGAATATCAAGATGGCGGGCAGTTGCGTATTTTACAACTCTAGTAAATATACTCTAGACCAAAACTTGTTAAAATTATTGGAAGCCTGTAGCATGGCAAGATATCCTCCAAATTTTGGTATCAAGAATAATAATGTATATGTCAATGGCAAGAATAGAGGCAAGATACCAGAGGATGAAAAAGAGGCCTTTTTATTTCTAGTCAAGAATTTTAAAAAATGTGGAGCTCTGGTTCTTGAAAATAAAAGTATATCTTGTCATATCGAATCAATAGTAGATTGTGACTGGAAAAAGATTACTCCCAAAACATTGAAAACTAGATTTATACAGGATTATGTAATTATGCTTGCGGAAAAATATAATCTAACTCCAAGAGAGACTCGAAAGTTGGCCTATACAATAGACCTTGGATTTATATTTCATTCAATAACCCCTAATGATGTAGAGTACAAGAATGGAAAAATATTAAAAATCAAAAGGATAAAGTTTTGTAAAAAGACTCGAGAGTTTAAATTACAAGGGTTCAAGTCAAATACCAAGACTGAAAAGAATGCAACCACTAGCAAAGTATATTCCATGTATGAAAAATTTGTCCAGGAAGCCATCACTCTGGAAAAAATAAAACAGGATGAAAAGGTAAAACGAAATGAAAAGAGACAAGAGTATAAAAAAAGAATGGCAGAACAAGACACCTAATTTCACTTGGTGAAATTTCTCTGCTCTTAGATTGATACTTAGAATTCAATATATTCCAACATGTAATATAATAATTCGCTCGGTATCTCATCTAGTATACTAGAATTCATCTTGGAATTAAAAATATCGATAAATATATCCGTCCAAGATCCGTATGAATATTTGGAAAAATATTTGTGAGAGTACCTAGTCCATTTATTAATCCACTTATTATGTGAATAAATGGGTGGATTTGCCACATATACATAATCTTGGACATTGATGGGTTTTTTAAAAATATTTTGTAGACCTATAAAAGTAACAGAATCGGGAATACTTTTTTTGTCCAATGGTTGGGTAAATCGGCCACCAATAGCAAGATGTGTAACCGAATTGGGAATATCTCCTGGCTTTAATGACTGATTAAAACG
>JAJXYA010000298.1 GCA_021780795.1 Bacillota bacterium
AGCAGAAGAAAAAAATATGGTCGATTATAACAAGTAGAGACAAGTGATATTGGATGGGGATTTGGATATTTTTTACCTCTGAGGTGCTAGAGGGGGACGAAGTGACACTCTTAAAACTTATTGACTTTTTTAATGATTTTATGATATAAATATATTGAAACATGTAGTGATTGTCACGTAAATCTGATTACGTACGCAGGCTCTACATGTCTTTTTTTATGCATTTTTATAGGCGAAAGGAATGATCATATTTATGGAAGAGAAGAAAATAAAAACAAAAGTTTTAAGACCTAAATTTGATAGTGATTTAGATATTATAGAATTATCTAAAGAAAATATTGAGGATGAAAGTGTATTTTCTTTTGGAACAGTTAGTGATTGTTCCATAGAAAATCGTCAGGCAGACAGAGTGAATTTTAAACAAGTAATATTTCAAAAGGTAACTTTTAATAAAGTAACTTTCAGACGCATAGAAATGGTGGATGTGAGATTCGAAAATTGTGATTTATCAAATGTAGATTTTAATGAAGCTTCATTACATAGAGTAGAATTTAAAAATTGTAAAATTATTGGTATTAATTTAAACGAAGCCACCCTTAGAGATGTAATTTTTGAAAATTGTAACGGCCAATTTGCTTTTTTTAGTTATTCTAATTGTAAGTCAGTTGCATTTCTTCAATGTCAATTACGATCTTCAGATTTTCAAAATTCCAAATTTCTAAAAGTTGAATTTCAAGAATCTAATCTAGTTCAGACTCAAATGAATTTCACAAGTCTTAAAGGAATTGATTTTACTAGTTGTGATATTGAAGGTATGGGAATAAATATTCCAGATGTTAGGGGTGCTAAAGTTACCACTATACAAGCAATTTCTCTATCTGCCATACTAGGTCTCATTATTGAATAAAATAAACTTTATAGATTAATTGCTTCAAATCAAAAAAATAAAAGCATAGGCATGGTAGCCTATGCTTTCATTAATTAGCTTCTTGCAAATATTTCTTGAAAATCCACTGCTTCAAGCTTTTCTCTTATTAAAAGCTCTTCTGCAACAGCATTAAGTTTACTCCTATTCTCAGTTAGAAGTGTTAATGCTTTTTCATATGCTTCATCTATAAGTTTTTTTATTTCTACATCTATTTTGTTTAAAGTTACTTCACTAAAGCTTCTACCTTTACCCATGTCTCTTCCAAGGAATACTTCATCACTCCCTGAGTCAAAGGCAATTGTTCCAAGAGCATCACTCATACCATAGTCCATTACCATTTTTCTTGCTATAGTGGTTGCTCTTTCAATATCATTACTAGCACCAGTACTTATATCTCCAATAACTAGTTTTTCTGCTACTCTACCACCTAAGAGTCCTACAAGCTCATCTTTGAGTTTTGACATAGACATATATGATCTGTCCTCATCTGGAAGACGCATAGTATATCCGCCAGCCCTTCCTCTAGGAACTATACTTATCTGGTGAACAGGATCTGAATTTGGAAGTAAATTCATTACAATGGCGTGACCTGCTTCATGATAAGCTGTAAGTCTTCTATCTGCTTCAATTATCACTCTGCTTTTCTTTTCAGGCCCAGCCATTATTCTTGTAGCTGCTTCTTCAAGTTCAGTCATTCCTATAAGCTTTTTATCTTTCCTTACAGCTAAAAGTGCCGATTCATTCATTAAGTTTTCAAGGTCTGCACCTGAAAATCCCGGTGTTCGGCTAGCAAGTACACTAAGTTTAACTTCTGGTTCAAGATGCTTATTTTTAGAATGAACTGCCAAAATTTCTTCTCTACCTTTTCTATCAGGTACTCCAACAAGTATTTGTCTGTCAAATCTACCTGGTCTTAGTAGTGCCGGGTCAAGTACATCTGCTCTATTTGTAGCTGCAATCATTATTATTCCTTCATTTTCTCCAAAACCATCCATCTCAACTAGCAGTTGGTTTAATGTCTGTTCTCTTTCATCATTGCCGCCACCAACGCCTGCACCTCTTTGTCTTCCCACAGCATCAATTTCATCTATAAAAATTATACATGGTGCGTTCTTTTTCGCCTGCTCAAATAAATCACGCACTCTGGAGGCACCAACCCCTACAAACATTTCCACAAAATCTGAACCTGAGATGCTGAAGAATGGTACTCCGGCCTCTCCTGAAATAGCTCTTGCAAGAAGTGTTTTCCCAGTTCCTGGTGGCCCGATGAGTAAAACACCCTTTGGTATACGAGCACCCATTTCTACATATCTTTTTGGCTCTTTTAGGAAATCAACTATCTCTGCAAGCTCAGCTTTTTCTTCATCTGCTCCTGCAACGTCATTAAAATTAACTTTTTTAGCGTTAGGGTCAGAAAGCTTTGCTTTACTTTTCCCGAAGTTCATTACACCACCGCTTCCACCGGCACCCTTGGATTGTTTAAAGAACATGAACCCAAAGCCTACAAGCAGTAATATGAATAGTAAATTAGGCAAAGTCTGTAACCACATTAAGGAGCTTGATGGTTTTAGATATGTTTCAGAAATAGCTGGATTCTTTGGATGATCTTTAATAAACTCAAATAATCTAGCAGATGGAACAATGGTTTCAAAGGTAGTTCCATTTTTTAAAGTTCCCGAAACTGACATTTCATCATCTTTGACCATGAAGCTTTTTATAGTATTATTTGTCCAATTAGTTTGAAATTGATCAAAACTAATAGTTGTTGAAGTCTTACCTGTTTTGGGAAACATAAATATTGCAAAAACAACAAAAATTATAACCCAAACAGCAAGTCCTGATTTTTTTTTCATAATAGAATACCTCTCTTTTTTAATATATTCTTAACCTTTCAAAGTAGCTATTTTATCAGTAGTTATCATTAGAAGCTAAGAATGAATTTCTTCTCTAGTTTTAAAGGATAATAAGACATTTTAGATTTTCTAAGTCCATCAATACCCATGTCTTGCTCCCTATTTATTATTTCTGCATTATTAAAACATTTATCTATTAATGTTTTTGCGATAAAACTATATATACCATTTATATTTTTATCACCTTTTTCAATGTGAATTACAGCAAGTTTTTCATTCAAACTTTCACCAATACTAAATGCCGCTACTTTTCCATCTACATATACTGCTACTCCCTTAAGATTTAATAAATCCATATTATTAATTATATCCTTTATTGCCAGAAGTTCATAGTATAGCTTAATATCTTTTTCATCTGTTTCTTCATACCACTTTTGTGCGGCACCTATAACATCGTTAATTACTTTTTCAGCATTTATTTCTACTACTTCATAATTGTAGCTTTTAGTAAAAGCATTATAGTGATTCTTCTTTGAGTGAAGCTTTTTACCTGATAAAGTCATAAGCTTTTTTGCTTCATATAAGTAATCAAAGTTATCTCTGTCTTCTTCTATATAAAAATCGTTTTTTTCGTTAAGTAAAACATTAAATTCCTCTATAAAGTTCTCCTCTAGATCTTTAAACAAATATTTCATAGAATTTTCTTCTCTATATTCCTTTAATTTCTCTATAATCTCGCCTAAGTCTTCTTTAGAATATCCTAAAGGCTGCATGAAATGATAGTTTCCTTCAAAGTCCCTCTTCTTTAGTATAAGAGTTTGCTTATATATGGCATATTGAATGTCGCAGGCATCCTTCCAAATATACAAGCTTGTAAAAGAATATTCACAACTTAAGAATTTATATGGACAAATATATTTGTCTATAATGTTTTTATCGTCTATACATAATTTTTTAAATATCATAAATCTACCACCCTAATTTTTTTACTTATATTTAATCATTTGCATTAATAATTTCTTTTAAAGTTACATTTTCATTCATAAACCGTGCATTGGGATTGCTTTCTTTCTTTAATGTAATGGATTTTTGTGGACAAAGGTTTATACAGGCAAGGCAAAATTCACAATGGCCTCCATAAATTGGTTTAAGCTGGTGCGGATTTTTGTCAATTATTATATTATCTCGAGGGCAAACCTTGGCACAGGTTCCACAACCATTGCATTTATCGGAAACAGAAAATTTCTTATCTGAATTAATGTTTGGATTTATTTTGTATATGAATTGAATTGCGTCCGTGGCCATTGAACTAAAGAACGTTCCACCATTTATATACTTTTTCCCTTGACTCACATCGGTTACCAAACGATTCAAATTTTCTTCTATATTCTTTTCTTTAAGCTTCTGCTTTTCAATATTAAATATTGGCAAATAGTTATCAATCATTAGCAAACCTTCTGCATATTGTATATGAATATTATTCTTTTCTGCAAAACTTTTAAACCAATTAACGCAGCCACCCAGGGTATTTCCGTAGGTTATAATAGCAAAAATATAAGGGCTCTTAAGCGTTATTTTCTCTATAAATTCGCGTACAATACTGGGAACACCAATTGCATAACAAGGAAATACTATTCCTATTTTCTCATCTTCAAAATCAAATTGATTGCCTTTTAATATTTTTGGTATGGAATAAAGTTCTCCTCCAAACCTCTTAGCAACATCTAAACTATTACCAGTAGCAGTGAAATAAAATACTTTCATAACAAACCTCCATCAATGGGCTTTACCTAAGAAAGGATCAAAAATCAAGACCCCCATCTGTCCTAGGTAAGCATATATAAATTTTATTAATTATATAAATTTATTTTATATTTTTGCAAGAGTTTATAATCCTTATTCGATAAACAATTCTATGTTTTAACAATTTCATAACTATCGAATTATTGGCGGTTTTTAAAGAGTGCGATAATTATTTATTTTTTAATGATAACAATTCTCTAACTTCCTCAATTAACTCTTCATTTACTCTACAGATTAAAAACCTTCCTTTTTTCTCGGTACTAATCAAATCCGCATTCACCAATTCTTTGATATGATGTGAAATAGTAGGAGCACCGATATTCAAACAACTGATGATATCCGTAACAAAGCATTCAGAGTCAGTTTCAAAATTGGATTCATGCATATTAGTAATTTTAAAAAACAATTCTAGTCTATTAGGATTAGATAGTGCCTTGAATATCTTTGCTGCTTTTTTCGTGTCCATATTTCAACTCCAAACTCATCATATTATGATTCGATAACTTTCAAATTAAGTGTAACTGGACTAAAGAATTCTGTCAATAGCTAAAATATTGGTTTTTGGAATTTGCCTTATCGAAAAAAGGGAAATATTTCATTAAAGTTTACTCTAGTGAAATGCTTGTACCTGGTAATTATTTTGGACCTGGCAGCTGCTAGAGGGGGACGAAGAAACTCTCTCATTAAAATTGTATTTTAGAGGTCAAATTTTACATTTTAAAGGAATATGTTATAATAATTAGATGTAAAGTATGGAATGATAGTGAAATTAAGTAATGTAAAGTAAAATTGAT
>JAJXYA010000500.1 GCA_021780795.1 Bacillota bacterium
AAAACGCACTAGATTGGGTTACATAAATTATTTGTATTATTGATAAAAATATATTATGTACTTCAGCTTCTTATCGCAGAAGAGGTTGAAAGGTTTTCTTCTCATAATTAGTATAAAAGAGGAGGACTTATATGGATTACGTATTGCTTAGAAAGCTATTTAAAGAAACTGAGAAATTTAAAGAGAAGGAAATTAAGATTTCTGGTTGGGTAAGAACAGTTAGAGCTTCTAATGCTTTTGGATTTATAGAAGTTAATGATGGAAGTTTTTTTAAAAATGTTCAAGTCGTTTTTGATAGTAATTTGGAAAATTTTAAGGAGCTTTCTAAAATAACTATAAGCTCATCTATAACTGTAGAAGGGAAGTTAGTTTTAACGCCAAGTGCTAAACAAGCTTTTGAAATTAGTGCTACTAAAATAACAATTGAAGGAAATTCAAATATCGATTATCCCCTTCAAAAGAAGAGACACTCCTTAGAGTTTTTAAGGACAATTGCACATTTAAGACCTAGAAGTAATACCTTTTCAGCAGTATTTAGAGTTAGATCCTTAGCAGCCTTTGCTATACATAAATTTTTTCAAGACAAAGACTTTGTATATACACATACACCTATTATAACAGGAAGCGATTGTGAAGGCGCAGGAGAAATGTTTAGATTAACTACTCTAGACATGAAAAATATACCATTAGACGAAGAAGGTAAAATAGACTACAGCAAGGATTTTTTTGGAAAAGAAACTAATCTTACAGTTAGTGGTCAGCTTTCAGCAGAAAGTTTTGCATTAGCTTTTAGAAATGTATATACCTTTGGACCGACCTTTAGAGCAGAGAACTCTAATACAGCACGTCATGCAGCAGAATTTTGGATGATTGAGCCAGAAATTGCTTTTGCTGATTTAGAAGATGATATGGAACTTGCTGAAGAAATGGTAAAGTACGTGATCAACTATGTTTTAGAGAATGCACCAGAAGAAATGGAATTTTTCAATAGCTTTATTGATAAAGAGTTGTTAAATAGATTAAATAACGTAGTAAATTCAGATTTTGCAAGGATAACATATACAGAAGCGGTGGATACACTTATAAAGTGTGGTGAGAAGTTTGAATATCCAGTAAAATGGGGAGTAGATCTTCAAACGGAACATGAGAGATATTTAACAGAAAAAATATTTAAGAAACCAGTATTTGTTACAGATTACCCTAAAGAAATCAAGGCGTTCTACATGCGACTTAATGATGATGGAAAAACTGTTGCGGCTACAGACCTTTTAGTTCCTGGTGTAGGAGAAATAATAGGTGGTAGTCAAAGAGAAGAAAGACTTAAAGTTTTAGAAAATAGAATGAATGAGTTAGGACTAAATAAGGAAGACTACTGGTGGTATTTAGAATTAAGGAAGTATGGAGAAACAAAACATGCTGGTTTTGGACTTGGATTTGAAAGAATAATTATGTATATAACAGGGGTATCTAATATCAGGGATGTAATACCCTTTCCAAGAACTACAGGCTCAGCAGAGTTTTAGTGCACAAAAAAAATTAAGAATGAATTTTTCATTCTTAATTTTTTTGTGCTAAAAAAAGGGTTCCCATTTCTTTTCCAGATATAATATCTTTTATAATATTTTCAGAAGCACCATTAGCTATGACCATTGAAACGCCAGCGTCAACTGCTATTTTTGCAGCTTTTATTTTAGTATTCATGCCGCCAGTTCCAAGCTTTGAACCTGCATCACCAGCACAATCTTCTATATCTTCAGTTATTTCTTTAACTAAAGAGGTAAGCTTAGCATTTGGATTTTTTCTTGGGTCACAGTCATATAAACCATCGATATCTGAAAGAAGAATGAGTAAATCAGCATCAACTAATTTGGCAACTAAAGCAGATAAAGTATCATTGTCACCAAATTTTATTTCATGGGTAGCAATTGCATCATTTTCATTAACAATGGGAATAACCCCCTGTCTTAAAAGCTCATTAAAGGTATTATGAGCATTGGAATATCTAACCTTATGATTTATGTCATCTTTAGTTAAAAGAATTTGAGCTATAATTTGACCATATTCAGAGAAAAACTTTTCATATATGTGAAGGAGTAATCCTTGACCAATTGCTGCCGCTGCTTGCTTTTCAGGAATAGTTTTAGGACTTTTCTTTAAGGCTAATTTTGTAGCACCAACACCTATGGCACCGGAAGTTACAAGTATAACTTCTTTGTTTTGATTATGTAGGTCTGATAGCTGTCTAGCTATTTTTTCTATTCTTTCAAAGTTTAAAAGCCCGCTTTCGTGAGTAAGGGTAGAAGTTCCAACCTTTACGACTATTCTTTTTGCGTTTTCAAAATATTTGCTTCGAGTATTCATTTGATAATCCCCTTTAATAATATGTACAAATCCACTATTATATTACATAAAATAAGTATATAATTAATAACAAGGTCAATTATATCATAATATAAATAATTTTCAATTTTTATAAGATACATATTGTTAGCTATGCTAATAAGTTTATAGAGGAGGAATTTTCTTGAGTAAAAATTTAGGTTTTATCGGTTGTGGAAATATGGGAAAGGCTATGATAGGTGGAATAGTTAATTCTAAACTGTATGATCCTAATAATGTAATGGTTAGTGATCCATCAGATAGTTCCCTAAAAGAAGTTCAGGAAAAATACGGAATTAGGACTACAACTGATAATTTACAGGTTGTAAATTTTGCAGATATTATTATACTTTCTGTGAAACCCAATATTATAATGTCTGTTATTGAAAAAATAAAGGATTTTATTAAGCCTAGTACAGTAATAATTTCTATAGCTGCAGGTCAAAAGCTTGAGAAACTATCAGTAAGTTTCAAAAATGAGGTGAAGCTTGTAAGAGTTATGCCAAACACGCCTGCATTAGTTAATGAAGGTATGAGTGCTATTTCAATAAATGAAAATGTATGTGACGAGGAATTAGAAGAAGTAGTAAAAATTTTTAATTCCTTTGGTAAGGCTGAAGTTATAGATGAAAAATTAATGGATGCAGTAACAGCAGTAAGCGGATCTTCACCAGCATATGTTTATATGTTTATAGAAGCTATGGCTGACGGTGCTGTACTTCAAGGTATGCCAAGGGATAAAGCATATAAGTTTGCAGCCCAAGCAGTACTTGGCTCAGCAAAGATGGTGTTAGAAACCGGCAAACACCCAGGCAAGCTTAAGGATGAAGTTTCATCACCAGGCGGCACAACAATTGAAGCAGTATATTCTTTGGAAAAAAACAATTTCAGGGGAACTGTTATTGAAGCTATAAATGTTTGTACAGATAAATCAAAGAATATGTAAAATCCTGAGGTGGTAATGTGGAAATAAATGATAGACCTATTGGCTTTTTTGATTCTGGAGTAGGTGGTATAAGTGTTCTACGTGAAGCAGTAAAGGTTCTTAAAAGTGAGGATTTTATATATTTTGGAGATTCTAAAAATGCACCTTATGGAACAAAAAGTTATGAAGAAATTCAAAACCTTACCCTTAAAGCTGCACAATTTTTGGTAGGTAAAAATGTTAAGGCAATAGTCGTTGCTTGTAATACAGCTACCAGCGTTGCTATTAAGGAACTAAGACAAAAATACAAAGGAATACCGATAATCGGTATAGAGCCGGCTATAAAGCCAGCGGTAGAACAAAATAAAGGTGGCAAAATAGTAATAATGGCAACTCCAATGACCTTGGCAGAACAGAAGTTTAATAGATTAATGAATAAATATATCGATAAAGCAGAATTCGTTCCAATTGCGTGTCCACAACTAGTTCAATTTGTAGAGAGTGGAAAACTTAGTGGTAAAGAAGTAGATGATTATTTAAAAGAAAAATTAAGCGAAGCAAACGGAAAAATAGGAGCAGTAGTTCTTGGCTGCACTCATTACCCTTTTGTAAGAGAAGCAGTGCAAAACATTGCAAGAGATGCCTTTGTTATAGACGGAAGTTTAGGTACTGTTAATCAGTTAAAAAGACAATTAGGTTTAAAAAATATGCTTAAAGACAATAATAAAGATGGAGAAATAGTAATATATAATTCTTTAAAAACAAAAGAAAAATTGAGTTATAAATTGCTAAACCTATAAAAATATATGCTAATTAATACTTATTATTTTGTAAAAATTATTGTATAATAAGTATAATATGATATTAAAGGAGAGTTTTTATGAACCCAATAGTTACAATAAAAATGAAAAACGGAGAAATAATGAAGGCTGAATTATATCCAGATAAAGCTCCGAATACAGTTAATAATTTTATAAGCCTTATAAATAATAAATTTTATGATGGACTAATATTTCATAGAGTAATCAAAGGATTTATGATTCAAGGAGGATGCCCAGAAGGGACAGGAACAGGAAACCCTGGATATTCTATAAAAGGTGAATTTAAAAGAAACGGTGTAGATAATGATTTAAAACATACTTTAGGTGTTTTATCGATGGCTAGAGCTATGAATTTTGATTCTGCAGGAAGCCAATTTTTCATAATGGTAGCAGATGCACCTCATCTTGATGACCAATATGCAGCATTTGGTAAAGTAGTGGAAGGTATAGAAGTTGCATTAAATATAGCAGAAGAAAAAACAGATTATAACGATAGACCAATGGAAGAGCAATTAATCGAAAGCGTTACAGTGGATACTTTTGGAGAAGAGTACAGCGAACCTGTAAAAATGTAATATACTTTAAACTGGGTGGGGGTGATGCAAATGGTACTTAGTAATAATAAATTAGTAATGCTCTATGGTTTTGAGGAGAATGAAATTGAAAAGATAAATGAAATTTCAGAAAAACATAATTTACCTAAGAATAAAATAATAGATAACCGATTAGCTAATATGAAAATTGAAAGTATAATTAAAGGAATAAATTTAGCTACAGAAAATGCAAAGATAGTAAAAGAAAAGGTTGTATTATTCAATAATTTAGAAGATAGTGAGCTAGAAAGCTGCATTAAGTTTTTTAAAAGTGAAATAACTGACAATATAATTTTTGCTGTTGTCACTAAGACTTCGATTAATTGGACGTTTACAGAACTTTTAGAACATTTATTAGAAGAAAGGAAGTTTAATAACAAACGCAGAAGGTAATGATGGCTATGAATAGAATTGGAGAAAGAATCAAACAGTTAAGGCTTGAAGCTAACATGACTCAAAAAGCATTAGCAAAGAAACTTGGAGTTGCTGAAAGCTTTATTAATGAAATTGAGACAGGAAGAAAAGTTGTAAATGAAAGCTTAATAAATAGAATGACTAAAGTGTTTGGAAAAGATGTAGATAATAATTCCTATAGTGAAGACATTAAAGAAATTAAAGAACCAATCTACGAAAATCAAAGAAGAAACAATACACAAAA
>JAJXYA010000396.1 GCA_021780795.1 Bacillota bacterium
TTTGTTTAATTCCTTCAGGGCCTAATTCAAGCCATTCCTTACAATTTGGACAAATATGACCTTGCGCATGATCCTTTTGATTAATTTTTACTACTTTCGCAATTTCATCAATTTCTTTTCCAAATCTCTTTCTAATTACATCTTCTAGTGAACGTTCTTTCCAATACGGCTTAATAACTTCACGAAACTTTTCTATATCATCTGACTTCACATTAAACTTATCTTGTGCTCTGGTTGGCAACTCTTCAATTTCTCTATCAATCCACGAGCTTCCACTTTCCGGGAAGACAACTCCATATCTAACGCCTTTAGTACGATTTCCAACAATTAGCTCTTCCTTTTCAACATCAATTTCTAACTTTAAAAGAGAATTTTTTAATGCTAATGCTCTCTTTATAATAACTGACTTATCTTCATTTTGCTTATATGTTTCAGTTATTATAAGTGCTTGTTCAACAGATGCATATCTTTTATGTGATAACATCTTTTCTTTTAAATTTTTAATTCTAGGAGACATTATTAATTCGTTCATTTCATTTCTCCTTTTTTCTTATTTATTATTATTCACTATTGATATAATTCAATTCTATCTTATTTTGAATTGCTTTTCAATACATTTCTTATTATTTTATATAGTTTTTTTCAAATTGTATAAATTTATTCAAAGAGCAGTGTACCGATTAAAATTCAGTTATGGAGTTCATCTTTTAGGAAGTAGTCTGTATATTAACGCTTTCAAGTTTCTAAACTTCTTCATTCTAATATATAAAGGCAAGGGAAACTCCCTTGCCTTTATATTTATTATTCTATTTTTCTTTTAGAATTTTAATATATTCCTTTGCAAATTCTATTGATGCATCAATATCTGAAGAATTACTGCCAATAGCTAGACCGTAGTTTATACCATCATAACTCCAGCCTACATAATAACGTTCTTCTGTACCAGTTGGTTTATGTTCCAAATCAGTTACCCCATCTTCTTTCACATTATAGTTAACTTTTGTGTCTTGTGTAACTGTACATGTAATATCATCAATTTTTACTTCCTTCACAACAACAGCATCATCATGCTTTTTTTGCTTTCCATTATCTTTTATTGGTATTAACTGAAATTTGTGCCCTTGATTATCTTCATATGATGCACTAACAATTCTGCTCAAGTTATAATCTTTTTCAAGCTCTTCAAATGCCTTATCATCATCTATGGACTTTTTTAATTTATCTGATACCGCCTCTGAATCTTTATATTTTACATCCTTAGCCATTATCATTACACCTGGACTAAAAACATAATCGTCTATTTTTTCATATGAATAATCTCCAATTTTTTCAGGCAAATTGATTTTAAAACCAACCCGTCTTTCCATGTCTTTCTTATTTTCATTAGTTACGTTTATAGGACCAACACCAACCGGAACCTTTGTATCCTCTGACTTTTCCACAATATTACCAGCTTTATCAGGTAAGAATATTGTTTTAAATACATCCTGAGCAGCTACCCTTGCCCCTGGTGAAAATGTAAAAACTCCAACTATTGTAAGTGCTGCACAACATGCAGGAATTAGTGCTACTCTTTTTATATATTTCATATTAAAATATTTTCTCTTATTCATTTCTCTCTCCTTCTTATTCCAAGCCTCATTAAAAATATCTCTTGAAGCTTCGATATTATAAATACTATCATCTATAGCAGATTTCATCATATTATCAAAATAGTCCTTATCCTTCATTTAAATTAGACTCCTTTCTATTTAACTATGCTAATTCCATTTTCTGATTCAAAACAACCACCTAATTGTTTTTTTAAAGCAGCTCTTGCATAAAACAAACGTGATTTTACTGTAGCCTTAAAGCAGCCTGTAACTTTTGAAATTTCTTCTATTGACATATCATTATAGTAATAGAGAATAACCACTGTTTTTAAATTTTCGCTTAGATTATTTACAGCATTTTGTATTACATGCTTTATCTCATAACTATCAATCTCATTCTCTCTGCTTTGATTTTCATCACAAAATAATTCTTCGTTTTCAGATGTTATTTCTAAAGGAACTAATACTGATTGTTTTTTTGACATTTTCCATCCTGTGCGAACAAGGATCTTAAAGAACCATACTTTAAATGCCTTTGGATCTTTAAGTTTGTTTATTTCCAAAAAACATTTCATATATGTTTCTTGAAGTATGTCTTCTGCAATCCCTTTATTTCCTGATAAAAAATAAGCAGTTGCCAATGCCTTTTTTTCTACAGTTTGTAAAAGTTCGCGAAATGCTTCCTTTTCTCCTAATTGGCAACGCTTTACTATTCCTTGTATATCCATCTTACACCTCTCTTCTTTTTTGGAGCTCCTATAATATAAGAGCACTAATTTATCATAAAGGTTTTGTTGATTTAATTTTTTTCCAATTCCTCACTTACTAAGTATTATAACGTGAATACAGTTTGATATATTTTTGATTATGCTATAAAATTAAAAAGAGTAGCGGGCAATTCCACTACTCTGTCTAACTTATTTACATATATTTTTATCTTTTTCAATAAATACTTCATATAAATGCTCTGCGGTATGATCCAGTCCTGTTTCATGCATTGTAACGTATTGCTTTAGCATATCGCTAACAGTTATTAAATCTATTAATTTACTACACGGCACTTCATACTTAAAAAATAAATAATTATAAACCATACCCATCCAGTAAAGAGAATCACCATAACTTTCTATGCTTCTACCACCCTTAGGATAATTTGTTCCTTTTAGCATATCTCTTATTACTACACTTCCTAATTGAGCTATATAATATGGCATTCCCTCTTCAACATGTTTTCTATGTTCTGATTTTAAGTATGCCATAAACAATCGCTATTAAAATCATCCTATATAATGAAGTATCTTTTCTTTGTCCTTCATTATTAAATCATATCCATTTTGGTATATTGCTTTTAGTTTATTTTTATCTCTTTCAAATCTACTAATATCCATACTTATAGTTGGTCTTATTATAATTGCTTTTCCGCTATCTTCTAACTTCTTACAATAATCCAGTTGTTCATTATATTTAATATATCTCTCTTTCAATACATTCGCTAACTTTGGATATTTATTTTTATAAATTTTATATGTTATTTTATTTGCTTTAGATTGTTTCTTTCTATATCCTTCATTTCTTGTTAAGACAATAATATTTTTGTTATTACCATCAGCTATTGATTTATTAATTGGTATAGGCTCTGAAAGTCCTCCATCTGCATAATATTGTCCATTAATATTTTGAAATGGGAACATGAGTGGTATTGCTATACTTGCTCTAAGAATTGAACTTCTTTTATCTAACAATTCCTTGTTAAAATACTCAACTTCTCCTGTTTCAATATTAAAAGCACCTGCTAGCATCTTTCCATCAAATTCATAAAAAGTTTTATAATCAAAAATACAATGCTTATTTGGTATCTCATCAAATACAAAATCTAAATCCATAAGAGACTTACATCTAATTAAATTTCCATAGCTAATATATCTTTTATTGTCCATAAATCTTTCCATTATCTCTAAATTTCTTCCTCTTTGTTTAGAAACATATGAATATGCATTTGTTGCTCCTGCTGAAACCCCTATTACATATTTTAATTCTGCTTTTATATCTAAAAGAGCATCTAATACACCTGCTGTAAATAAACCTCTAAATGCTCCACCTTCAAGTACAAGTCCTGTCATACCTTAACCCTCCACTTATGCTTTATTAGTATATTATACCTTAATTACAAATTAAATCATATAAATTTATTCTACAAAAACACTACTTCATATTAAACTGTCATTTAAATATGAAGTAGTGTTTTTATCATCTTATATAATTAAATCCCATCCATTTTGATATATTACTTTTAACTTTATTCACAAACTTTTCCAGGATTTAATATATTCTTAGGGTCAAAAGCTAATTTTATTCCTTGCATTATATTCATACATTGATCTGGTAGTGATTGCTTTAAATATCCTTTCTTTGCAAATCCTATTCCATGTTCTCCTGAAACTTGTCCTTTTAATTCTTTAGCTTTATCATACATTATTTGCATAATCTCGCTTAATTTTGTATGCCATTCTTTTTCATTCAATTCATCTCTTAATATATAAACATGTAAATTTCCATCTCCAGCATGACCAAAGCTTTTTATTCTGATGTTAGCTGTTCGTTCAAGTTCATGAGTAAAAGTTACAAACTCTCCAATTTTATTTCTTGGTACAACAACATCAACTTCATCCATTTCAGTAGTTAATGCTTTAATTGCTTCAAGAAAACAGCCTCTAGCTGACCATATTGATTCTTGTCTCTCTTCTGTATCTGAAATCAACACATCTAATGCTCCAGATTCCAAGCAAATATTCGCAACATTTGCATAATCCTTTTCAATTTCTTCTGTAGAATTTCCATCAAAAGTTAATAAAAGATATGCATCTGAAGATTTGTCAGGAAAACTCTTTCCTAGGAATTCTTCTGCTGCTACTATTGCTTCTCTTTGCATAAACTCAATTGCTGTTGGTATTGACTTCGATTTAATTATTTTCGGAACAGTCTCTATTGCTCTTTCAAGACTTTCGAAAGGTATAAGTAAACTTAGTGCTTTTTTAGGAAGTGGTAACAATCTTAAAATTGCTTTTGTAACTATTCCTAAAGTACCTTCTGAACCAACCATTAAATCTTTTAATGAATATCCTGAACTGTTTTTAACAACTTTTCCTCCAAGTTCTACCACTTCACCATTTGGAAGTACAACTTCAAGACCTCTTACGTAATCTCTAGTGACTCCATATTTTACAGCTCTCATTCCACCTGCATTAGTGCTTATATTCCCACCAATTGTTGCTGATTTTTCTCCTGGATCTGGTGGATAAAACAAGTCAAATTCTTCAACATATTTACTTATTTCCATAAGTAGAACCCCTGGTTCTAATGTTAGTGTAAGATTTTCTTCATCTAGTTCTAACATTTTATTCATTCTACTAAGATCTATAACTATCCCACCTTCAAGTGGAACTGCTGCGCCAACAAGCCCAGTACCAGAACCTCTTGGAGTCACAGGTATTCCCTTTTCATAAGCATATTTCATAACTTTTGAAATCTCTTCAGAATTTATAGCTTGAACTACTATATCAGGCATTTGCTTAATTCCACCTAATTCATCATGACTATAATCCTCATTTATATTTTCCTTAAATAAAACTCTTTCTTTATCATTTTCTGCAATAGATAATATATATTCATAGTCTTTTAATTCAACTTCTTTGTAACTCATAACCTATACCTCCTTAGCCATTTTTATTTTTTCTAAAA
>JAJXYA010000435.1 GCA_021780795.1 Bacillota bacterium
TAGTTTAGTCTTTCCTTGGGAAGTGCCTAAATTTAGCAGTTCTTTTTCTGGTCTAACATATGTATCACTAAAAGTCATAAAATCACTTCCTAATCAGTTTAAATACATTATAATTATTATATAATATTAATTTAGGAGAACAAAGGATGAATTATATTTATATTTTAAAATGTGCTGATAATACTTTATATACTGGCTATACAAACAACCTAGAGAAGAGGATTAAAGTTCATAATAGCGGAAAAGGTGCAAAATATACAAAGTGCAGACTTCCAGTGGAGCTCGTATATTTTGAACAATATGAGACTAAAAGTGAGGCAATGAAGAGAGAATATGCCATTAAGCAGTTAACTAAGAAAGAAAAATTACAATTGATTATAAAAAAATAAAAACAGCATAAAGTGAAAATAATTATAGTTGATATTTAGAGGTGAATATAGTGCAAAAAATTTTTATTATCGAGGATAGCAAAGATATAAATATAATTCTGGCACAAATGTTAAAAGATGAGGGTTACGAAGTAAAATCAGCCTTTACTGGCCTCGAAGCAATGACGGAATTAAAGAGTGAAAAATATGATTTGATTTTACTGGACATCATGCTTCCCTATATAAGCGGAGATCAGATTTTAAAAGAACTTCGAACCTTTTCAGATGTGCCAGTAATAGTAATCTCCGCCAAAGATATGGTTGTAACAAAAATAGATTTGTTAAAATTAGGGGCTGATGATTACATTACTAAACCTTTTGATTTAGGGGAGGTTTCAGCAAGGGTAGCTTCAAATTTAAGACGGTTTAATAAGAACAAGGAAATTTATAATGTAATTAATTATAAAGATATCAGCATAAATACCAGTACTAAACAGGTTATAGCAAATGGTGTAGAGTTAGAATTAACGGCAAAAGAATACCTCATTATAGAACTTTTAATCCAAAATCTTGGAAAGGTATTTTCTAAGGTTAATATTTATGAATCTATTTGGCAGGAAGAATATATTGGCGATGACAATGCAGTAAAAACGCACATGAGTAATTTACGTAGTAAGTTAAAGAAAGCCAGTCCAGACCAGCAATATATTGAAACAGTTTGGGGGCTTGGCTATAGACTTTACAAGTAAATTATCCTTTTCTTTACGATTTTTTTTCATAGCTTAACCTTTTCTAAACCTTTCTGAATTAAACTAACAGTATGAAAAGGGTAGGTGAAAAATATGAGACAATATGTATTTAAAGCTAAGGAGCTAACTAAAAGCTATAATGGTGTAAAAGCACTAAATAATGTTACCTTGAATTTAGAAGTTGGCAAAATATATGGTTTGATTGGTGAAAATGGAGCAGGTAAATCTACATTAATGCGAATTATTGCAGGACATTCCTTCCATACAAGTGGTAGCATAGAGCTTTTTGGACATACAACTGAGAAGGACATACAGAAGGCTAGAAAGAGACTTGGATGCATGATTGAATATCCTAGCATTTCGCTAAACATGACTGCAAAAGAAAACATGAAACTGCATAGAATAATGAGAGGTATACCCAATGAAGAAATTGAAGGAGAATTATTAGATTTTGTTGGATTAACGAATACTAACAAAAAGATGGCAAAAGATTTTTCACTTGGAATGAAACAGCGCTTAGGTATTGCTATGGCTCTTATTGGCAATCCTGAATTTTTAATTTTAGATGAGCCAATAAATGGACTTGACCCAATAGGTGTAGTGGAAATACGAAAGCTTTTAATAAAGCTATGTGAAGAAAGGCAAATGACGATTTTAATTTCAAGCCATAACTTGCCAGAATTATATCAAACAGCTACAGACTATATAATAATTCATAAAGGAGAAATCAAACAAACTCTAACCCTTTCAGAATTGGAAGAATGTTGTAAACATCATATTCTTATTAAATGTGATGAGCCAGAAAAATTGGTCAGTATTTTTGAGACAGAGCTTAATACAACAAACTACAAGGTTATGCCAGATAAAGCTATAAAACTCTTTGATTATTTGGATGAAAAAGAACTGGTAGCGAAGGCAATACTGGAAAATAAAATAGTCTTTACAAACTTTTCAAGCGAGGGTGACACCTTAGAAGATTATTTTATTTCAATTGTGGGAGGGAAAGAAAATGTATAATTTAATATTGTCAGATTTTTATAAATTATGGAAATCTAGCGCTGTTAAGATAGTATTTTTAATTACTGCAATATGTGCTGTGATGATGTCTATTATTACAAATTTCATAGCACAAGGTAAACTAAATATAAGCATGGCTGGAATTGGATTTTTATTCTCAGATGTAAACACTAAAAGTATACTTGGAGCTGTTATAGCAGGAATTTTTATTTGCGGTGATTTTGATAATAAAACAATTCATGATGCAGTTTCAATGGGATATAGCAGAGCTGTAATTATTGTAAGTAAGGCAGTTGTATTTTCCTTATCAATATTAGTTATTTTGCTTCCATATGCTATAGCAACCTGTTTTGATGTCTTTTCTGGTAACAAGTTCAATGTAGGTGCAAATTCAATAGGTCTTTTATATATTATTACAAAGTACTGTGGAACGGTCATAGCTTCAGGAGAAGTTTTAAAATTTATAATTATAATGTTTACGATAATGGTTGTATATGCTGCACAGCTTAGCATATGTATTCCCGTAGCCTTTACTCTTAAGAAACCAGTATTTGTTGTTGCTATTTATTATGTAATTACAATAGTATTTGCACAACTTCCTTCCATAGCAGGTAAATATGAAATATTCGATAAAATATGTAACTTAACACCTTTTGGAAGTAAATATTGTTTTCTAGCATTAAACACTGGTACGGAAGCTTTAATTAAAGTAATAGTTGTAATCCTTATTTTTATAATAATTATGGTACTTATAACTTACAGTGTTTTTAGAAAAAAAGAAATCAAATAGATATTGGAGTTGATGAAATTGCTAATAATTGTAGTTTTTATACTTATATTCATAGTACTACTATTAATATCATATATTATTTTTAATAAACTGCAATTACGAAGTATTAATAAGCAGTTAAATGATAGAATAACTGAAGAAATACAGCAGCCCATTAGTTTAGAACTACAAAACAAAACTCTAAATAATTTGGTGGCTAACATAAATAGATGGTTTAAGGCGGAGGATACCCTCCGTCTTAATAGAGCTTCAGAGGAAAAGAGATTTAAGGAACTAATTGCGAATATTTCTCATGACCTGCGTACTCCAATAACAGCAATAATGGGTTATCTTCAACTAATGGAAAAAAGTGAATTATCCCATAGTCAGCTAGAAAAACTATTAATTGCAAAAAAACATACAGAGGAATTAGGGGATTTGGTACAGAACTTTTTCCAATATTCCTGTCTTTTATCTTCCGAACAAAAACCTATTTTTGAAAAAGTAAATGTTACAAATATTGTTACTGAATGTATAGTAGCTGTAATACCAGCCTTTGAAGAGAAGAAATTATTAATTAAATTTGAAAAAACATCACCGATTTTTGTCTTAGCTGATAAAGAGATGACGGTGAGAATTATCCAAAATTTGCTCAGAAATTGCCTTGCTCACAGTAGTGGGGATATCGAAGTAAATATAATGGAAACTGATAAATCCATTATAACCGTGGCAAACCCTATAAAGGAAGGTTCTCAAATAGATGTAAATAGGATTTTTGAACGATTTTATACAAGCGATAACGCTAGGAGTAATAGTACAGGGCTTGGATTATCTATAGTAAGTCTACTTACAAACAATATGGGAGGAAATGTAGAAGCAGATTTAAAAGGTAATATTTTAAAAATAGAAGTAAAACTACCGATTTTTGAAAAGTAAATAGATATTATAAACGCCTAGCTTCAAGTTACAAAAACATCATATTGCTTTACTCCCGTTTCTAAAAGAACATGTTTGTTGCCTTTTTTTATCGGTGAATAAGGCAATAAATATTCCAGGTAAAAGAATTATGGAGCCTGCCTTAAAGGTAAAACTAAAAGCTTTAACTGTATAGGTTAAAAAGGTATCCTTAATTTCAGGCACTATCTTTTTTGTTTCTTTTTTCTGATTTTTAAAGTTATCTCTAATTTTATCTCTAGCAGCAGCTGGAGATAACGCTAATACTTTAGCTTCTTTTTTATCAATGATACTTAAAGTTTTTGAAATACTAACGGCTTTTGTGCCTGTTTTTATAGATAAAATCATCTCATCTTTAGCCTTGGCATCAAATACAGTATCTTTATTAATAGTGTTAATTACAGCATTCTTTGCAGCTGTCATTTGTAAGGTAATATTTGAAGTAAATATAGATAAAAACAGGGCAACTCCAAGTACAGTTCCAATGGTTCTTGTCATGTTAGTTATGCCGGAAGCTATTCCTATTTTAGTTACTGGTACGTTACTCACTGTAGCACCTATAATTGTGGCCATGCTGAGACCTGTTCCAGTGCCAGCTACAATAAGTCTTAAAAGAATGTCCATATTTGAAGAATTTTGAGTAAGGGAGCTGTTAAGGTAACAGGAAAGGCAAAGTAACAATATGCCTAAAGCGCTAGTGAATCTACCATTAATTTTTTTACTCAAAAATGTAGCTATTACTGAAAATATCATGGAAGATAATGACATGGTGGAAATAATGAGTCCTGCTGATAGCTGATTTAAGCCTTTAACTTGAATTAAGAAAAAAGATAGTAGATAAGAACCACACATCATGCCAAGTCCTATTAAAAATAGGGAGATTGCTCCACAGCTAAATTGAATTGATTTAAATAAACTTAGTGGAACCATCGGCTCTTTAACCTTTAATTCAGTTATAACAAATAAAATGAAGAATATAGAAGAAGCTGCAAATAAGGAAAGAATAAAGGAAGAATTCCAGCCATTTTCATTACCCTTCATCAGTGCTAAGGTTAAGGAAAACATAGCAATTGAAATAGTAATTATTCCAAAGAAGTCGATGCTCTTTGTCGCAGTAGGATCATAAGATTCTTTTATAAACCTAAAGGTTAGAATTAAGCAGATAATGCCGATGGGGATGTTTATAAAGAATATAAATCTCCAATTAAAAAACTGTGTTATTATACCTCCGATGGATGGACCACTGGCAGCAGCAAGTCCAGAAAAAGCACCCCAAAGCCCCATGATGGTTCTTCTTTTTTCTGGAGGGAATACTTCAGAAGATAATGGCATGGCAATAGTAACCACAAAGGCTGCACATAATCCTTGAAAAGCTCTAAAAATTATAAGTATTTTAAGGGAAGTTGAAATACCACATAAAAAAGAAAATATGGTAAATAGAAATACTCCTGCAATAAAGAATTTCTTTCTGCC